>JAEUSC010000024.1 GCA_016789035.1 Candidatus Omnitrophota bacterium | reverse complement strand
TCAAGGCGAGAACCCTGATGGCCGATAAATCGGGAAGCAGGGATTTGAACCCTGGACCTTCTGCTCCCAAAGCAGACGCGCTAGCCATCTGCGCTACTTCCCGTATATCTGAATTCTTTAATTATCAACCATCAAACAAGAGAACCGATTGACGAAGTTTTGACTCTTACAAAAGTGGCGGCCGACTTTTGTTTGACTGTGAAATAACTGCTTCAAAAGCGGACGGATTATAACATGTTGATTTACAAATTGTAAACACGTTTTTCTGCTTCAACCGTCTCCACACCGGGTGTGCAAAATTTTACACTCCCGGTGTGAAGGGGTCACTATATTCGGAGATCCTGATTGATGCCATTGTTTAACTCTTCTATAATGCGAAATATGAAAAGATATTTCGTATTCCTACTTCTATCCATAGCCTTCTTTCTGGGGGCAGTAACCTATTACATCAATACCGTCATCATTCATAAACGCCTGAAAAACGTCATCATTGAAGAGAGCCAAAAATTTCTCGGCCGCCGGGTCCAAGTGGCCGACATTCACTTTAACCCCATTCAGGGAATCATATTTAACGGGGTTTCCATCTTTGAAAATGGATCACCCGACCCCTTTATTCAAATGGCCCATGCCAGGGTCCGATTGCTTCTTTGGCCCTTGCTGCGCGAAGGCAAAATTGTTCTTTCCTCCATCAATATTGACACTACCCAAATCAATTTCATTCACTATGGCGACGGAGAATGGAATTTCACTGATATCTTGAAGCACCGAGCCACAGCCGCCAGTTCAAAAAAACTCAATCTCTTTCTTTCTAAACTCAATATCACCAACAGCCATGTAAAAATGACCAGCCTCGAAAATGGGCTTCAATTTTCCGATGATTTTAATGACGTTACTATTTCCTTAGGGCTGTCGGTCACCCAAGGCATTACGTTCCACTTCTCCTCTTTGCTCAACGACCAGCCCGAGGCATTCTATATCGGAGGCAATTATCAGCCTCTAACGCAAAAGGTTTCTGCAGAAATCAATCTTTCCAAATTTAATCCGTTGAATTATTACCGGTTGTTTAAAATGCAGCTGCCCTGGACCATCGATGATCTTTTCATCAATGAAGCACGGTTGAAAATCATTTTTGATCAACCCATAACCCGTCTGGAAGGGCGAGTGCTGCTTGATCGCTTGGGCGCGCACAAAGACACCCAGTCGGTAAAAACAGATCATTTGTCCTTAGAAGGGATTGATCTTCAGGTCAACGCCGGCCAAACTGCCCTCAAGGCCAATGCGGTCCTCAATAACTTTCTGGTATCCTGGAATGGCTCCCGGTATCAAACGGAAATACTGACAGCCCAGATCGCCGAATGGCGTTCTCAAAATGAACATATCGATACCACCGGTTCACTCAACGCGCAACATGTGGATATCAGCACGGCTGAACTCACAGCCCGAGGTGACGTCTTATTAAAGAACTGGCGAATCTCCCAAGACGCCCAAAACCTTAACATGGAAGGGGCCGCCGAACTCACCAAGACAATCGTTAAATCAGCCACTGTTGAAGCCACCGGAGATTTTCTGGTGCCGTCATTTTCCATCAAACGCTCACAAGGCATCACTCACGCCCAGGGAAATCTTGTGGCCGCCAACCTCAACTACCGATGGCCTTCCCGCGAATTGTCCGGAAATATTGCCCTGACCGATTGGCATCTCACCGGCCCTGAGGACGGCAAATGGACAAGCAAGTCCACCATTCAAGGGCTGGGTTTGCAAATCAAACTCCCCGCTGCAAAATCATTTAAAGGCGATGTAACCGGCACAGGGACATTGCAGTTCGAACCTGAATCACAAAAATTTGAAGTTAAAAGTGACTTCCAAATCACCCAAGGACTACTGACACTATCCGAAAAACTGTCGTTGACGGCCTCCCCAACAGCCGCATTGACCGTTTCATCAAAGCCGGACCCTTCCGGTCCCGTACCTTATTCCGGAAAGCTAAAATTTACGGACGGCCTTCTTCAAGGAACTTTTTTGGGTCCAATTGAAAACATTTCCGGTATTATTTCTTTTCACAATGACAAACTCGAAACGCAATTGCTGAATTTCACCGCCCTTGGAATGCCTTCTCACATAACCGGATCGGTCGAGAACTTTTCCAGCCCGCTGCTGGATGTTCATACACACACTCAGGACTTCGATTTAAGCACCGCCCAACGCATAATCCCTTCCATCATTACCAAAAACAAATTGACCATCATGGGAAACGCCAAAACGCTGGATGTGGATTACCGGGGAGATCTTTCCTCCGCGCAGACCGCAAACATCGGTTTTTCAGCAAAAATACAACAAGGATCCGTCTCCAGTTCCACCACCAAAAAATCCCTTTCGGGTCTGTCCGGAATATTAGGTTACAAAAACAAAGTGCTCTCATGGAAGAACATGAACGCCCGCTTCGAAGATAAGTCCTATATCACCACCGGTGAATTAATGACCGGAGATCCGACTGTAATTGACACAACCATCGAAGGTGAGGACCTGAAATTGCATACCCGGTTCACGCCGACAGCTAATACCATCCGATTCGATCAATTGTCCGGCCGGTATAAATCCGCATTCTTAAACGTCCAGGGCACCTATACCACCACCGTTGACGGCCATCCGTTTGTGGACTTCACAGGAGATGCCGACTTGGACCTCAAAGACCTACCTGTTTTATTGACAGGCCTTCCCGATCCCATTAAAGAATGTCGCTTCGCCGGTAAGACCAGCATCAAAGGCCATTTTTCCGGCGACCTCAAGCATTGGCAGGATTGGAAATACAATTTAACCGGATCATCGCCGGAGTTTTCCACATGGGGTGTAAACTTTAACAACATCAATTTCAACGCCGTTCAGAAGGACAACCTCTTAAAACCCTTTCATGTTTGGGGCGATTTTTACGGCGGAGAGTTCAATCTGGTGGCCTCGCTAGACACATCCAAAAAAGAACTCCCCCTGGATCTCGTGGTGCGAATCCTGAATAGCGATTTAAAAAAATTCAGCCAGGACACGCCGTTTCGAAAGCAACCCATTTCCGGCACGCTTTCATCCACAGGAATTTTTCAAGGACAATTAACAGACTTAAAACTCCTTAACGGCAAAGGGGGCATAGAGATCACAGACTGGCTTTTATGGGAAATTGATCTACTGCGCGGATTGGGCGGGATTTTATTGATTCCCGAATACAAAGACATTGTCTTTACCCAGGCGGGGATGAACTTTGTTCTGGAAAGCGGTATGATGAGATCTGAAAATATCCAGCTGGTGGGACCGTCATTGGAGCTTTATGGGAAAGGCAGTTTAGATTTCAATCAGAATCAGGAGCTCAACCTTTTCCTGACACCGGATTTTAATTCCGATGTCATTGTCAAATCTTCCTCGCTCAAGAAAGGCACAACGGCAATCATTACCCAAACGGGAAAGTTCATGTCCGTCCAGGTGACGGGCACCTTAACGAAACCGCAATACAAGGTCAACAAATCTCCGGTCAAGATCCTGCAGAAAACCGGCGGCGTCATTTTGGAAAATGTTTCGCAGTTTTTCCAAAACATTTTCTAACGATCATGCGTATGACGCCGACATCTTACGCCCCCGCATTACTCATAAATGCACTATAACCGTTTTAAATAATCGCCAAATTCAAGTTTGAATTTTTTTAGTGCCCAGGAGCGGTGGCTGATCTCGGCCTTGATGGAAGGATTGAGCTGACCGAAGGTTTTGTGATACTGCGGGACGATAAAAAGAGGATCATAACCGAATCCATTGGTGCCGTGAGGTTCGGTCGCAATGATCCCGTGGCAGGTGCCGCTGACAACGCCGATGACACCCTTAGGATCGGCAAGTGCGATGTAGGAATGGTAGCATGCCTTTCGACGGGACATGGGCACATCTTTGAGTTCCTGCAAAAGCTTGGTGTTGTTCTGCTGGTCGGTCGCTTTCTCACCAGCATAACGCGCAGAGTAAACTCCCGGTCGACCGCCTAAGGCCTCAACAGAAAGCCCGGAATCCTCCCCCATAACAATACGCCCCGTATGTTGGGCAATGACGACCGCCTTCTTAGCGGCATTGCCTTCAAAGGTTTCGGCATCCTCGATGATTTCCGGCATGTCCGGATAATCCAAAAGTGAAGTTACCGCAATCGGGTATTCTTTTAAAAGCAGTTTGAGTTCCCGGATTTTTCCAGCGTTACGCGTGGCAACTAAGAGTTCTTTCATAATTAGTGGTACGTGGTATGTGATACGTGGTACGTTTTATAACTTTAACCTAGTTATTAAACCATAAAGCATTTTACCAACATCATCAGCTAAATTATTCAAACTTTGATGTTGATCCGACGTCAAATATCCCAGATCATTACTTAATATGAGATGATATTTGGTTTCTTCCAAGGACGCTTGTGAAATATCTAAATACCTAACAAAATCTTTTCTACTTTTCTTGAAGCCTTCTGCCATATTGGCACAGATCGAAACGGCAGAACGTCGAATTTGAATGCTAAGACCAAACTTCTCGTCATTAGGAAATGTCTGTGTCGCCTGGTAAATCGCTAAAACTAATTTGTGTGCTTCCTGCCAACAACGCAAATCACGAAACGTTTGACAATTCATACACCTCCCCTTTCCTTCGATCAAACTTGGGGGAGAGCAGATCTATTCTTTAATTATTTATACCTCGTACCACTTACCACCTACCACTAGATCTTCAATTTGCCAAGCGCGTTTTTTTGTATGTCAAACAATTCCCTAATTCCCTTCTCCGCCAGCTTCAAAAGCGTGTCGATTTCTTTGCGTGAAAAGGTGGCGTTCTCGCCCGTGCCCTGCACTTCGACAAACTCACCGCGGCCAACCATCACAATGTTCATATCCACATGGGCCTTGGAATCTTCAGCATAATTCAAATCCAAAACGGGTTTCCCGTTAAAGACTCCAACGCTGACCGCCGCCACATAATCTTTGAGAGGAATTTTTTCAAACATCAGTTGTTTCTTCATCCAGAGAATGGCATCAGCCAGCGCGATAAAACCGCCGGTGATCGAAGCGGTTCGCGTGCCGCCGTCTCCTTGCAAAACATCACAATCAATTTTAATCGTACGTTCACCCAACTTCTCCATATCCACAACCGCGCGCAGCGAACGGCCCACCAAACGCTGGATTTCTTCCGTTCGCCCTGACGTCTTTTCTCGACGAATACGGGTATTGCAAGACCGTGGTAGCATGCCATATTCTGCGGTCACCCAGCCTTTTCCTGTCCCCTTTAAAAATGGCGGAACGCCTTCTTCAACGGAAGCGGAACAAATCACCTTGGTCTCGCCGAATTCAATCAGGCAGGATCCTTCCGCATGTTTGAGATAATTTTTTGTGACTTTGATTTTTCTGAGTTGATCAGCTTTACGTCCGTCGGGTCTAGTCATGATTTCCTTAAGAGTTACCAGGCCCCTTCTCACCCGGCCCAATCCAACTGGGATGGCGCCATCAGAGGCACTGGGCGATAATTATTTCCTTTTCTGCGGATACTCGGCCGAAACAGTCGTAGCAATTCCCCCGCGCGGCTTCATAATAACTTCTATCTTCATACAGCGCGGCCTGCAGCACTTCACCAAATCGTCCAGCAATTTATTGACCAGATGTTCATGAAAAATGCCCACTTCGCGGTAGAAAAGCAGGTACATTTTAAACGATTTTAATTCAATGCAGACTTTCATGGGCTTGTATTGAATATGGATCGTGGCAAAATCGGGCAAACCCGTCTTGGGACAGATGCACGTGAATTCATCCGTCGTCAAATCAACCACATATTCGCGATCGGCATACTGATTCTCCCAGACTTCAATTTCCGGTGTTTTCAATGTGCGGATATGTTTCTGACGGCCTTCATATGAGCTGGACATAATTTCTCTCCTGGCTTTTAACGCAACTTCATAAACTTATGTACTTGGGGCACGATTCTAACATCGGACAACCGCTTAAGGCAAACTTTTTGAAACTCCACACAACGGTCAATGACCCCCTCTTTCATATCAAAAAAATTCGGCTGAAGGATAAACGGCACATCAGGCGCACTTCGCGCCACCAGATCTACCGCCTGCTGTAAATCCTCTATGGTCGTTTTATTGGAAACAACCACCTTCAAGAACAGATCTTTACGCTTGGCGATTTGGATAAACTCCTCATGCTCTTTCCAAAATGGCCCGCACTGTGTTGAACTGGGCAGTTTCAGATCCATCGAGACAATATCAACACGATCAATTACCTTAGAAAGCTCATTGGGTAAAATTCCGTTTGTTTCCAAATACGATGTCATCCGGAGATTTTGCAGGACACCCAGTAGCTGCGCAATAAAATCCGCCTGCACCAATGGCTCACCGCCGGTCAGACTGATCGAGTGAGAGCCGGGCCAGTGCTTTTTGATTTCCAAGGCTAATTGTTCAAGTGAATATTCTTTAAAATGGCGGGTCGTATCCCCTATGGAATGGGGAGTGTCACACCATGAGCAATGAATATTGCATTCAAAGAAACGCACAAACACCTGTGGAACACCGAGATACTTTCCCTCTCCTTGAATAGAGTGAAAAATTTCTACAATTTTGGCCATCATCATTCGTCATTAACCAATCTGCTTGTTTTTTCGCATCATTTCATCGTTCACATACTCACGGCGGATGAGTGCAACAACCACAACAGCAATGATTACAATCGCAAAGGTAATTGTCAACTTGATAAAAACTTCGGGGTCAAAGGCTTCCAACCATAATTGCGCGACGGCCAAAGCCGCATAAACCAATATCAACACAATGGAAACAATGCCCGCTCCCCTCATTTATTTCTCCCGTTCAAGAATAATGACCATGGCTTCCCGGTTCCAGAAGCCAAACATACGGCGATTTTCCCGTTCCAGCGTCACCACGCGCCATCCTTCGGACGCATGCTGATTAAGAAACGATGTTAAACGCACAGGATCAACTTTTGATTCACCTAACAGCAATGAACCCAAAGCCCCTTCTTGATAAATGACCGCCTTATATTCCTTCATGGCGCCCTCCCTTTGGTGGCCTCATCAAATCCCTTCTGTCTTAACCGGCAGCTGTCGCATTGTCCGCAGGGTTTTTTCTCACCCGTATAACACGACCACGTCAATTCATATGGCACACCTAATTTGATTCCCCGACGAATGATTTGCGCCTTAGTTAACCGGATAAGCGGGGTTTCCACACGTATTTTCTTTCCCTGAACTCCCGTCTTAAGTCCCTTTTCCAGCACTTTGGCATAAGCGGCAAAGAAATCCGGACGGCAATCGGGATAACCGGAGTAGTCAATGGCGTTGGCCCCGATAAAGATCACCTGGGCTCCGATAGCTTCTGCGTATGAAGCAGCAAAACTCAAAAAAATAATATTCCTCGCCGGAACGTAAGTGACGGGAATGTCTTTGGCATCCAGCCTGCGTTTTTGCGGAACCTTGATTTTTTTATCCAAAAGCGCCGAACCCTTCCAAGGCAACGAAATCTTCACAATTTCATACGGACATCGCGCCTTCTTAGCCAAAGCAACCGCGCACTTGATTTCCTTCTTATGGCGCTGGCCGTAATCAAAGACGAGCGCGTGAACCTCATAGCCTTTGGCTTGGGCGTCATACAAACTAGTTGCGGAATCAAGCCCGCCGGAGAGAAGCACGATCGCTTTATTCATAATAAACGCTGCTTGCCAGATCCGACTCCCAAACTTCGACTTGCTTGACCTTTAATGGCACACACGCCACGGAGAATTTTTGATAAACATATTTGGCAATGTTTTCCGTCGTGGGATTGACATCTTGAAAAAATGGCAGGTCATTTAAACACACATGATCGATCGGGGCTAAAACCTCTTTGAGCATCTTTTTCATCACACGAAAATCCGCCACCATGCCGATGTTATCCAGCGTCTGACTCAAGAGCGTTACCTCAATCTTCCACGTATGCCCGTGCAAATTTTTGCAGCGACCTTCGTAGCCGCGCAATTGATGCGCCGAGGCAATATCGCCTTTCACCTTCAATTCATACATAACAGTCGTCCTTTAATTAATCGTCCATCCATCACAATGAATACCGCTTCACGTTATCCATGCTGCATCCCAAAAACTTAACCGCGCGGTATTTAAAAATGTCCGGCTCATCACTCACCAAATACAAATGATCAGGCGGTTTTAAGTCCGTCCTTAACAATCCCCGCTCCAGCAACGTACTTTTGACTTCAAACGCAATTTCCTTCGCGGAGTCTATCAGTGTGACTTTGGGGCCCATCACATACCCGATTACCTTTTTCAACAGCGGATAATGCGTGCACCCCAAAATCAGCGTATCCACCTGAGCCGCCTTAAGGTCTTTGAGATATTCCTGGGCAGTTTGAATGGTGATGTCATGCTCAAGCCACCCTTCTTCCACCAAAGGAACAAACAACGGACACGGCTGGCTGATAATATTCAATCCTCTTTTTAACTGCTTTAACCTTTTCGCATATTTCCCGCTCTTTACCGTACTATGAGTGGCGATAATGGCGACCTTTTTATTCTTTGTTGTCATGGCCGCTTTGCGGGCACCGGGATCAATCACGCCGATGATCGGCAATTTATACTCCGCCTTCAAGACATCCAGCGCCAGGCTGGAGGCCGTGTTGCACGCGACAATCACCATTTTGACACGGCGTTTGAGAAGAACGCTGACGATCTCTTTGGAATATCGAATGATCGTTTCCCGAGATTTTGTTCCGTATGGAACGCGTGCGGTATCTCCGAAATAAACGATACGCTCATTGGGCAATTCATGCAAAAGCTCTTTAACGACTGTCAACCCGCCCAAACCTGAATCAAAAACCCCGATCGGATCGTTCCCCTTAAGATTCATCGTTATATTCCTTAAGGCTCTGCGCGATCGTATCGGCAATTTTCTGACGGTACTCTGGAGTTTTCAAAAGTTTGGCCTCATTTTCATTTGTCAGATAGCCGATTTCAAAAAGGATTGCCGGAACGAGGGTGTTTTTCACCACATAAAATCCGCAAGAACGATTCCCTCGGTTCAAAGTACTGATATCTTTGGCTGCCTTTTGAATGATTTTCTCCGCCAGCACAGAGGAATCTTGCATTTTATTGGTGTACATCATATCCGAAAGAATCCGCTCCGGAACGCTGCGGTCACCTTCAATTTCGAAATTTCTAAACAATTGAGATTCATTATTCTTGCGCTGAGTGATATCTGTGTCCGGCTCGAGCTTCCTTGCATAGTAAATTTCTAAGCCCTTTATTTTCCTGTTTCGGGATTTGACCGAATTGGCATGAATGCTCAAAAACAAATCCACATTCTTCTGCGACGCCAACTCGGTGCGTTTTTGAAGAGAAATGAATTCGTCAGTCTGCCTGGTCATCAAAACGTTGAATCCCGTTTTCTCCAAATTAGCCTTCAATTTTTGGGCAACATCCAAAACAATATCTTTCTCAACAGCTCCCTTTTGTCCAAAAGCACCCGAGTCATGACCGCCGTGACCGGCGTCAATCATCACCGTTTTAAACCGCCCCGAAGTCAGAAGCGGAAATTCGCCTTGTGCACTCTTTTGGGCCTCTTCAGGTCCAAAAACCTTTCGGATAAAATCGGGTGGAACAACAATGGTATTCGATTTTCGCTCCACGGGATAGCTCAAAATAATCCGGCGATCTCCCGCTAAAACGAGCCTGCTTCCGGCCATGACCTTGATGGATACTTCCTTATTAGAAAAGGTCAAGACATGTGAAAGACTGTCCCACTGCCATGGAAAATTGCGCTGCTCACAGATAAGCGTCAAAGAATTTTCCGGGATAGCTTGTTTGACGTATCCGCGATTCCCTTGACAT
>JAEUSC010000510.1 GCA_016789035.1 Candidatus Omnitrophota bacterium | reverse complement strand
GTTGATTCATTAGCCAAGGTTTTAGCTGATAGTTCATTGCTTCTTGAGAAAATCATGCCATATCTCACATTGGTAAGCCTCTACTTATATAACTTTTTTGCCAATGATCATTTTAGGCAGGACAAAAAAGTCCATGCGACTAGCCTTTGCGCCGGAATTTTAATCGCTTTGTGTTTTTATTTTGCGTATGTTACTCCTAACCGTTTCATGCTGGATCTTAATTTGATCCGCAATGAACAATTTTTGCGGTTTTTCCTGTTGGGTTATTTAGTTGTTTCTGCGGTCCGTATGATCCAAATCAAGAATTTGTTTTGGGCGGTCTTAGCTGCCGTGGTTTTAGTTGCTGGGGCTAGACAGGACTTTCTGGGCGGGGCCGTATTGAATTTCTGTGTGGCCTTAATGATTGTTTTGAAAACGAAAAGTTCTTATTGGAAAAAATATCAGGCGTGGATGTACGGGCTTGTAGCTGTTCTGATTGGTCTTTCGTTGTGGCAATTCTCCAACATCAAGTGGGCAAAAATAGGAACCCTGGATTGGAACAATAGCGTTTGGTTGATGGTGATTCCCTTTGTGTATGCGTTGATAACCAAGTTAACAGCTCAGGTGAAACGTGCTCGGATTCTTCTATTGCTTATGCCGGTCCTTTTCATGATTGCTCACTATACCTATTTTCATTATCAATACGTGCAGGTAACAACTAAAGGCGGCGGATTTTGGCAATTGCAGCGCAATTGGGAAGACATGCAGAGGTATGTGAAATTAAATACTCCTAAAGATGCGATGTTATTAATTCCTTATAATATGGAGATGTGCGGTTTTCGTATACAGTCCGAGCGAAAAATCGTAGTCTCGTACCGCGATTGCGGCATTGTAGGTTTTGACTATATGGCCGCCAAGGAATGGCAGAAACGCATTGCGGACAGTCAAGAATTTCGAGTTTTCACTGATCCTCGATCCATCGGTCCGGCGGTTATCAATGCCTTGACGAAATATCAAGTGGATTACATTGTATTTATGCGATATTATGCCCCGGGCGATAATCCGGTAGTCAAGAAAGTTTATGAAAATGAAGTTTTTGCATTGTATGAAGTTGTCAAAAAGCGGTAAGGTCATATGAAGATAATAAGAAAAATTAGCATTATTGGCGACGGAGGTTGGGGCACTACGCTGGCTGTCTATCTTGCTGGCCGAGGCTTCGACGTCTGCGTGTGGGGAGCCTTTGCCGATTATATCCAAGAGATTGCCCGCAAACGGGAGAATGTTAAATTTTTGCCTGGGATAAAGATTCCTCAGTCGGTCCAATGCACCGCAGATTTAACTATGGCTGTGGATTTTGCAGATCTTATTGTTTTGGCCACGCCATCTCAATATCTATCGTCGGTGCTAGAGAAAATTAAGCTTACGAATTATAAAAAGAAGCTTTATTTAAGTGTGGTCAAAGGTATTGAAGTGGAATCTCTTAAGCGGATGTCCGTTATCATTCATGAGCATTTGGGAAACGTCTCCGTGGGAGTGTTATCAGGTCCGACAATAGCCTCTGAACTGGCTAAAGGCATTGTGACAACGGCAGTCATTGCTTCAAACAATGCCACAGTGGCCGCCAAACTACAAAAGATTTTTCATTCAGAAGTATTTCGCATCTATACCAATGATGATGTGATTGGCGTTGAATTGGGAGGAAGTATTAAGAATGTCATTGCTCTGGCCTGCGGAATTTGTGATGGCCTCGGGCTCGGCACCAACGCCAAATCGGCGGTTCTTACGCGCGGCCTGGCGGAAATGGCCCGGTTAGGGCAAGCTATGGGCGCCAAGAAAGAGACGTTTTATGGCTTAACAGGATTAGGAGATCTGGTTACAACGTGCGTTAATTCCAGCAGCCGAAATCGCAGTGTGGGCGAGGCCATTGGACAGGGCAAAGATGTCCATAAGCTTCTTAAATCTATGTCCATGGTGGCCGAGGGAGTGTCGACTTCTAAGGCAGTGTATGGACTGAGCCGAAAACTCAAAGTACAGATGCCGATTTGTTGCGAAGTTTACAATGTCATTTATCGCCAAAAAAAAGTTACCGCTGCTTTGGAGTCCTTGATGAAGCGTAGTTTCAAGGCGGAATGATTCTGATAGGAAACACAGCCTTTGCCAGAAATTTCTTTTCTCATCGGATGCAATAGTGTATAATTCAGCCCTGAATTAGGCTCTAAATTGTTCATAATTTAGCATTTATACGGGACGTAGCGCAGATGGCTAGCGCACTTGTATGGGGTACAAGAGGTCAAGGGTTCAAATCCCTTCGTCCCGACTTTCCACAAAATATGAATTTTGTAATGCTACGACCTGTGGTTGTTCAGGACAAAGCAAAGTTCACCGGGCCGTTGGCCTGGTTTTGGTTGATTAAATCCGGAATGGTTTAATCACATATATCCCGTGAGGCTTGGAATTAAAATACGGGATTTTCCTCATCATCTGGTAGGTGATGGGACCGAGCTAAGTCCAGATTGTTTGCACTTTCCGTGCAGAATGTTAATGACAATTCGTCGCTATCATAAAAGATCTGGAAAAACCGACATCAGGAGCATTTATGAACGTCCCAAACAATCCGGGGAATGAACGCAGACGTCACATAAGAGTCGACCGAAATTTTATCCTCACTTATTTTGTTAAGAGCACGCCTACCGTTAAAAATGAAATCACACAGTTGCGTAATATCAGTAAAGGCGGTCTTTGTTTTGTCGCGACACAGTCGTTTCCTGCCACCACGGATCTGATTATCGAGATGAGAACGCCGTTTACTACCGGCACGGTTATCTTTGAGGGGATTGTTCTTGAGTCCAGGGAGCGGATTAGAAATTTAATTTATGATATCCGCCTTGAGTTCAGAAATCTTCAGCCGCTGGCCATGGAAATTCTAGAAAAAATCGAACAGTATGGTTCAAACAGGAGATAACGGTTGTGGTTGATCGAATCAATATAGGGATTATTGGTTATGGGGTCGTAGGTTCAGGTGTCGTGAAAATTCTTAAGAGTCGCCGGAAGAATCTGCGTGATCGGTACAAAAAAGATTTTTTTATCAAAACCATTTGTGACCGCAGTATCAATAAGA
>JAEUSC010000505.1 GCA_016789035.1 Candidatus Omnitrophota bacterium | reverse complement strand
TAGCCCCAAGGATCTGATCTCGTTGCATTACATCAATAAGATCAATGCCGCACTTTTCGAATAATGTCCAAAGCTTGAAAAGCGCTTTTTTCCTTATCCCTGATCTCCAGCATGATGTCAAAATCGAACGCTGTTGTTTCTCCAAGGAACCGCTCGAAATCAACGATGTCGATCGAGTCAATGTGGGTGCCCTTGATCGCATCCCGCTGTTGGCTGCTGTAATCAAGCATCATGCCGCCATCAGTCTTCGTCCACGTCGCGATGGCCGCCTGCATGGCATCTTTTAACGGCTCGCCGTTATTCAAACAATCGTGATGGAAATTATCAAATAAGATGGGCATGCCTGTCTTCTGATGAATGACCAGGCAATCGCGCAGGCTATAGGACTTGTCGTCATTCTCGATCACCAATCGTCGGCGAATATGATAAGGAAGCTTCACCGCCGCCTGGATGAAAGACGCGATCGCAGCCGTCTTGTTGCCGTACACGCCTCCAACATGAATTTGTATTTTTGCCGCGCTATCTAGCCCAAGAGCATCTAAAAAATCGGCGTGATATTTCAATTCCGCGACACTGCGTTCGACAATAGCGGCATCCGGCGAGTTGATGACCACGAACTGATCCGGATGCATGGAAATGCGCATGCTGTGTTTATTCGCAAAGGCGCCAATCGCGGCAAGTTGACTTTTGAATTCCTTCACCCAATCGATTTTGCAAACCGGATGAGACGCGAACGGCACCGTGTCAGAGGAGATCCGAAAGAACATAAGTCCATGCTTAAGGTTCCATTCCAGAACGCTTTGAAGGCAGGCAAGGTTCCCGGCGACGGTCTCTTCGAATTTCGCGGGCGTGTAGGACGCCAGACGGAATTTGACATTGGGCTTGCACTTAAGAGAGGTGTTGACGCAGACGTAGCCGATTTTCATGGTACAAACAGTAGGGGCGGAGCAACCCCGCCCCTACTTAATAATTTAACTGCGATATTCCGCAAACAGGTCGGTCGATAGATAACGCTCGCCGGTCGAGGGTAGAATAACAACGATCAATTTACCCTTATTCTCGGGGCGCTGGGCAACCTTCAGCGCCGCAGCCACGTTTCCTCCGGAAGAAATTCCGCAAAGAATTCCTTCTTCTTTAATGAGTCTTTTGGCCATGGCAAAGGCCTCATCATTAGTCACCTGGACAACCTCATCGATTAACTTCACGTCCACAATGCTGGGAATAAATCCGGCACCGATCCCTTGAATTTTGTGCGGACCGGGCGCTCCACCGGATAAGACCGGCGATGTGGTGGGTTCAACGGCCACCGCTTTAAAAGACGGCTTGCGCGGACCAATCACCTGCTTGACCCCCGTAATCGTACCGCCGGTTCCGACGCCAGCAACCAAGAAGTCTACTTTTCCGTCTGTATCACGCCAAATCTCTTCAGCAGTGGTCTTACGATGCACCTCGGGGTTAGCCGGGTTATCGAACTGCTGCGGCATGAAATATTTGTTCGGATCAGAGTCATACATTTCCTTGGCCTTCTTGATGGCGCCCTTCATTCCTTCCGAACCGGGAGTCAAAACTAGCTCTGCACCTAAAGCACGCAGCAACGCACGGCGTTCCAAGCTCATGGTTTCCGGCATGGTCAGTACCAATTTGTACCCTTTGACAGCGCAGACAAAGGCAAGTGCGATCCCAGTATTTCCGGATGTGGGCTCTACAAGGACCGTGTCTTTCTTGATTTTGCCAGCCTTCTCCCCGGCCGTAATCATTGCGAGTCCGATGCGGTCCTTGACCGAACTCAACGGATTATAAAACTCCAATTTAGCGACGACAGTAGCCTGGCAGCCTGCAGTCACTTTATTTAGTCGAACGAGCGGCGTATTTCCAATTAACTCTGTAATATCGTTGGCGATTCTCATTTTACCCTCGGTTGCGGTTGACATTTTAAACCTCCCTTATTAAACATGCACGGAGGGATTCCCTCCGCCTTTGCGTTTTATGGTGCCGAACGTCTTTCCTGATGGTACTTCTTTAAATAGATCATTAAAATCGTAATGGCCGCCGGCGTGACTCCTGAAATGCGGTTGGCCTGCCCAAGCGTCGACGGGCCAAAGCGCTTAAGCTTCTCGCGAATTTCCCGTGACAGGCTGGGGATCTCATCATAATTAATGCCTGCGGGCACCTTGATATTTTCGATATGGCGGAACTTCTCCACTTCTTTTAACTGTCGGTCTATAAATCCTTCATATTTGATTTCATATTCAACCTGGCTGATGACCTGCGCGGGATAATTTTTCAAATTTCCGTCGAAAGGCGCAATCATTTGATAAGTCACTTGCGGACGTTTCAAAAGATCGTAAAGCGACGTCTGCTGTCGGATCGGACTAGAGTTTCTCTCTTCAAGCATTTGGTCCAACAGGGTACCAGGACCGATTTTTGTCGTGCGCAAATGCTCCACCTCACGATTGATCGCTTCATACTTATGTTCGACAGCTCGATAGTCAGCATCACTTAAAAGCCCGAAGGCGTGTCCGTATTTGGACAGACGCGCATCCGCATTATCTTCACGAACAATCAAACGATATTCCACACGCGAAGTGAACATACGATACGGTTCTTCGGTTCCCTTCGTCGTCAAATCATCAATCAAGACTCCAATATAAGATTCGTGCCGTCCCAGAATAAACGGCTCTTTACCCTGCACCTGCAAAGCGGCATTGATACCCGCAATCAACCCTTGGGCACCAGCCTCTTCATATCCCGTCGTCCCGTTAATCTGTCCTGCCAAGTATAACCCGTGGACCTTTTTGGTCTCCATAGTAGATTTCAATTCGGTTGCGGGAACAACCCCATGTTCTATTGAATATCCCGGACGAACAATGACAGTATTTTCCAAACCGGGGATTGAACGGACCATTTGCTCCTGAACATCAGCAGGCAATCCCGTGGAAATGCCGTTAGGATAATATTCAAATGTGTCCAAACCTTCCGGCTCCAGAAATACATGATGCCGGTCCTTATCGCCAAACTTTTTTAGCTTGTCCTCAATCGACGGACAATATCGCACTCCGGTCGCTTTGATCTGACCGGAATACATCGGGGATTGATGAAAATTGGCGCGGATAATATCGTGTGTTCGTTCGTTTGTATAGGTGATATGGCAAGGCACCAGCTTTTGTGTTGCAGGAATTTCCGAAGTTCGAAATGAAAAAGGAACCGGCGGATTATCAGAATCCTGCCGTTCCAGTTTTGAGAAATCAATCGTGCGCCCGTCCAAACGAGGCGGCGTTCCCGTTTTAAACATCAAAACTTCAAAACCCAAATGACGAATGCTATCGGCGAGACTATTGGAAGCCACCTCTCCCACCCGGCCCCCAGGAGTGATAGATGTCCCCACGTGGATGCGGCCGTTGAGAAATGTTCCCGTGGTTATTACAACACTCCGGGCTTCAATCACATGGCCATTGGCCGTCTTAATGCCGGAAATCTTACCGCTTTTGACAACCAAATTGCGGACCTTGTCGGCAAGAATAGTCAAATTTGGTTGATTGGAAACGACATGCTGGAGATACAACTTATAAAGTTTACGATCAGACTGGCAGCGTGAGGAACGAACCGCTTGGCCTTTAGAGGCGTTGAGCTGACGAAACTGGATTCCCGTACGGTCGGCCGCAAGTCCCATTTCTCCGCCCAAAGCATCAATTTCCTTGACCAGCTGACCTTTACCAACACCGCCGATAGCCGGATTACAACTCATTTGGCCGATGGTGTCAAAGGACAGTGTGACCATAAGCGTTTTGACACCCATTCGGCTGGCCGCCAAAGCAGCTTCCACTCCGGCATGTCCGGCGCCGATAACAATTGTGTCAAAATAGGTATTGCTCATAAGCTTTTCCAGGCGATCCGTGCTAAATTCTCACCAATCAATCGAGGATGATAGAACCCACCCCAATGACTTAACTTAAATAGATATAACAAGATAGCGGCGAATCAAAATGTTGTCAACTGAATATTCTTATGGCTGGTAGAGTCAGAGAGGAATGCAATCAATGTGAAGGGGCCGCACAGGAATCACGGACAATAAGCTCAGGAACAAGCAGCTTCTGGATCTTTTCACTGGATTTGCCGGTCACAATATCATTGAGCGTCTTGACCGCGCTTTCGGCCATTTGAAACAATGGCTGCTTGACGGTTGTCAAACCTATGGGACCGTAAATACCCGCAGGATTGTCATCAAAACCGATAATTGAAATGTCTTCAGGAATACGGATCCCTTTTTCAAACGCTACTGAAATGATTTCCAATGCCATGTCGTCACTGGCGGCAAAGATAGCAGTGGGCGGCTCTTCAAGCCCGAAAAAACGTTCCGCAGCAACACGCGCGCTTCGACGGGAATAATCCCCCATATAAACGTATTCCGGGTTAACGACAAGGTTATACTTTTTTAAAGTCTTTTGATACCCTTCAAAACGATCTGCTCCTGCCTGTGTCTGAAGATTTCCTGTTACCGTGGCAATTCGCTTATGACCAAAACTGATCAAGTAGTCGGTTGCGATCATCCCGCCTTTAGAATTATCAACCGCAATGTAATTGACATCTAAATCCTGGGCAATGTTATTAATAACCATGCACGGCAC
>JAEUSC010000438.1 GCA_016789035.1 Candidatus Omnitrophota bacterium | reverse complement strand
CAGCAAAAGATTTAGATCAAGTACTAGCTTATGTCAATAAAACCATCGAGTTATATGCAAAAAAAGCCAAGGAAATGCAGGGATCTTTGACCGAATATCCTTGGGAATCGAAAGATAAAATATTTTCTTATTGGGCGCTTAATGATGTTGGAACTGCTTACTTTATTCTCGGTGAAGCTTACCGAAATGCGGACAACAAGGAAGAAGCTTTAAAAGCATACAAAACACTGATCGATGAATATTCATATTCTCAGTGCTGGGATCCTCAAGGTTGGTTCTGGAAACCTGCTGAAGCAGCCCAGGAGAAAGTGGCTTTGTTAGAGAATTCATCTGATAATTCAGCATCAAAGTAATAATGAGTAGTAAATTCAAATTCTTGAAAAGCCCATGGCGGTCTTCCGTCGTGGGCTTTTTTCAGCAGGATTTAAACCTTACGGATTACAGAATTAACTTTAGGACGTCAGCCGTATGAAATATTCCTATAATTGGATAGTTCTTATTCTTTCGTTTTCTCTTTCCGGATGTCATGGTTCGAATAGTACAATGCAGGAAACCAGCGCCAATACAAACTCTGTTAATGAAGTACTTCCTTCCGTCAAGGTAACCATCAACGAAACGAATCTTCCGACACCGGTAACTGAAAAACTAATAGAATTTAAACCATTTGCAGTCTATAAAGATAAAGGTTCTTTTAATAAATTTGCTCCATCAGGATATATGCCGACGGGTGAGTGTTTGTACATGAATGATGCTTGGACAGAATCTTGTGCCCAAGGAAAGACGTGCATAAAAGTTATCTATGACATTGACTGTTCGAAAAAGAGTCGGAACTGGGCAGGGATTTATTGGTTGAACCCGGCTGATAACTGGGGGGATCGAAGAGGTGGTTATAATCTGACGGGAGCACAAAAATTGACGTTTTGGGCCAGAGGAGAAAAGGGTGGGGAAAGAATTGAAGAGTTCAAGATAGGTGGCGTGGGACGAGCCATGGAGTATCCAGATTCTGATAGTGCGTTTATCGGCCCCGTGATTCTGACTAAGGAGTGGAAAGAATATACAATAGATTTAAGGGGTAAAGAGCTTTCTTATATCAGCGGGGGATTTGCCTGGGTTTCCAATACTGATGCAAATGCGGAGTCTTGCGTTTTTTATTTGGACGAAATTGAATATAAATAGTAATTATAATTAATCATAATTAGTTTTTAAAAAGGCGCTTATAATAGCGCCTTTTTCTTTTTTGTGCTTTAAGCATGTTTACGAAAATTTTTTGTAAGTATTCGCTAAATCCTCGTCGGAGACATTGAAAAATAAAAAAAATCGCAAAAATTTAAAATCTATCCAAAAATATCCTGCTTTTTTCTTGTGTTGACCATAATACTTTGTTATATTCTGGTTAAATTTAATTCCCTCTCGGAGAAATTATGTCCACAGCTGTTAAACAAAGCATACTTATATTAGTATTGTTGTTGGTGGTCAGTATTGTTGTGGCTTTAATGACTTTGATGGAAAAGCAAAAGCTCCAGAATACAAATCAGTCTTTAACACAGCAGGTGGCTGGTTTTCAGCAAGAACAAACCAAGCTTCTTGCTGAGTCCACAAAACTTAAAGAGCAGGTCCAAACGTTAACTGATCAGTTGTCTTCTAAGGACCGCGAACGTTCCCAATATCAATCGCAATACGAAGAGATCAAAACTAAGTACGATCAATTGAGTGAACAGGTCGATCAGTTAACGCAAGAGCGCAATGATTACAAGGACAGAACAACAACTGTAAGCGCTGAACGTGACCGCTTAATGAAAGAGCTTCAAAACCGGCCGGAGAAAATCGTTGAAAAAGTCGTATACAAAGACAAAGCAACTGAAACAAACTTTGCTTCCGCCAATTCCTCGTCGACAACTACGACCTCAAGTATTGACAAGAAGGATGCATCGGACCCTTCGGCTGCCGTGAATCAAGCTGTGGAAGAATCTGCTAAGCAACAGGAGGATGAATCGCATTGGGCGGAAGTTTTTAAACAAAAGGCTGCGTTGGAAATTGAAATTGATAAATCGCACAAGGCCTTGGATAAAAGTGCCATTGATATTGTCGAGTTAAAAAAACAAGTTGCTGATATGCAGCTGGTCATCGACAAGCTGACCAGTGAACGTGATGAAATCGTCCGTAAGATCAAGTATGGTGAGGATCTGGCGGATAATCTGTCCATTGAATTGGCTCGGGCCAAAAACGATCAGAAATTTACAGCGGAGCGTGCTGAAAAACTTTCCTCTGAAAATAGCAACCTGCAGGCTCAGGTTAAGCAGTTGACATCTACAAAACTTTCGCTGGAAAAAACAATATCCCGTTTGAGCGATGACAAAGAAAATATTCAGAAGAAATTAATCGAATCAGAAAGCGTCATTCAAAGCCGTATTGATGACATTTGGAAAATCAAGCAGAATATTGACGAGCGTGTTGGAACTATGCCGAAAGTCAATGGGAATCAGGTCGAACTTGCACCCATCGTCATCAATGCCAATGGTGCAGCACCTGCCCCTGTCGACGAGGTTCCCGGTACAGAAGAACCTGTTTCTTCCAAAAATCAAGCCCATATCGTCAGTATCAACCAGGACAATAATTTCGTTATTCTGGACATGGGAGAAAAAGATGGCATAAAAATGGGGGATTCTTTCCGTGTCTATCGTGGACCTAAGGAAATTGCGAAGTTGGAAGTTATCCAGATTCGTCGTGACATAGCCGCGGCAGATATAAAGAAAAAAGCCATGCCTTTGCAAGTTGGGGATCTCGTTCGTTAATTTGCGCGTTTAATTTGTCGAGAGTGCTTGTGAAAAATGAAAAGATTAGCATAGAAGATGTTGCCCGCCGAGCTAAAGTTTCCATCACAACAGTGTCTCGAGTGATCAATAAAGTGCCTACCGTCAGTAAAGAAAATGTCGCGCGTGTTGAAGA
>JAEUSC010000432.1 GCA_016789035.1 Candidatus Omnitrophota bacterium | reverse complement strand
GCGTTTATGGTTCTACGATCCGCTGTCATTTTCTGCCCGAAAGGCCATTTTCTTTTGGACCATCGTTGCGCATGCTGCAGCCATGGCGTTTTTCTTTACTCATGATGGTATCATTTTGACTTCATGGATCTCTGCAGGTCTAAGCTTAATCGTTTTTATTGTTCTTTGGTTAAAAGTATTCAAACAGGCTCAACCGTTATTAGGTGCGGCGTTGATTTTAGCGCTTGTCATCCATCCCTGGGAAGTGTTCGCAGACTATGCGAAGAACGCACGGGAATTCCAATGCGTCTTGCCCCGCGGGCATGTGAAACCCCAATTCTCCTGGATCCGGCCGGTCGAAGAAGCAAAAAGCGACTGTAAAATTTTTAAGTTTGTACGATACGAAAGTTTTTACAATTCCATGGCAATGCAAGATGCGCGCGGATTCATTGGCTTTCCCGTCAATGTCACACGCGGGGTATTTCTACTGTCCCAATGGATTGAAGAAAAGGTATTGATTGAATTCACTCGATATAAACTGTTCCTTTATGATCATGTTGTTCGGATGGACGAAGAGCCGTTGAATGTGCGAATGCTGGGAGATATTTTTATAAACACACGCAATGCGGCCTATCTTATTAAACCTGATGCGGGAAAAGAAGCGCGATTTAACGCAGAGGATTGGGCGCAATCACCGCTCACAGCCTTGCAAGGGCCATCATCCTTGGCCGATGTCAGCAGCTTTGACGTGAATCATTTGAAACTGAATTTAAACCTTCCTGAGAAAAAGTTTTTGGTTTATACCGACGGATACACTCGCTTTTGGAAAGTATTTATCAATGGACGCCCAGAGACGCTTATTCGGGCCAACGTGGGCTTCAAAGGTGTTTGGGTGCCTGCCGGCAAGAATAGCGTGGAGTTTCGTTATCAGCCACCGGGTGGGGGGGCGGCGTATGCGGCCGTGAGTATTGTGCTTTTTGGATTTTTATTGGGACTCATTTTCTTGCTGTTTCGCGAGCGCAACTGGCCGTGGGTGATTACGGAATAGATCATGGATCAGATGAAAATGAAATCAGTATTCAACCGAACCATCTGGCTTTATTTGCTGATAGGATTGGTTTTTGTGATGGTTGTCAATCACAAGCGCGCGGCATACGTCCGGGGAAGGTATCTGCTGGGAATATTTTACAACCAGGATCTTAAAAATTTCAACGACGGACTGGTGTATTTTGATTATATGAGACATGTCAAGCCACAGGATGCGCGGTATTCTTTCTTTCTGGGGTATTCCTATCTGCAGCTTCCTGATTTAAAAAAGGCACGGAGTTATTTTGAACGGGCGCTGGACATGGAACCGAACAATACAGTATGGAAACAATATTTGGATTACACGGTCGATCAAATCAATGGCGGTCCCGGCAAGATCGTTGAGCCTTTGGGGACCATCTCGATCCCGTTGGAAAAAGATTAATCTATGACACAATCCCGCGCTTATAAAATTTGGCCCACGTCTTTGAGTTCAGAGGCCATTTCTTTGGCCGCCTTAGGTTGTGTTGTCCTGTTTTTGTCCATTCAGTTGACCGCGCTTCTGGCCATGATTTACGCGCTTATTCCCATCAAACTCGATCCGCTGGCGTATCGAATGTTTCCTCTTTTCCAGGATCAAATCCGCCCCGAAAGGGAGATGCGTTTCTTTATTATCTTCATATTATTTAATCTTACGGCTCAGGCGGTGGCTGTTGTGGCTCTTAAAAAGAAGATGAGCGATCCTCAATGGCGGCAGGGACTTTTTGCTTTCTTGGGAATGGAGCTGTTTTGGGTGGTAGCAATTATATTTGCGGCCTTTAAGTTTTTCCTCTTCGGGTATCCGGCATGGGCGCGCGTCATGTTATGGGTGATTTTAGCCGGGATGGTTGTCACCAAAATTTTCTTTGTCGAATTGTGCGCGTTATTGCGGACCCTTTATCATTGGGTCAATGCTCATCGCCACGATCATCTTTTTAAGCAAGTGTGTGATGGTGCGGTTGTGGCAGGTATTGGACTGGCTATTTTTATACCGGATGTCCAGAATGCCTTGGCCCGGATCTATCAGTGGGATCAATTTTTTCATATCGATATGTTTGTCATGTCTGCTGCGCTAGCCCGCACGACCGGGGCGGTCCTTAACATCGATGTGATCAGTTTGTACAGCGTTGTCCTTCCGGCCATCTTTGGAAAATTAATGTCCGTCACCGGCGGTTTGAGCTATGAACGGCTACTGACGCTCATGATGTGGTGCGGGATTGCTTATTACATAGTGTGTTATGCCATCTTAAGAACATGGTTCAAAAGTATTGTTGTTGCTGCGATCGGCGTCATTTTCATTATTCATATGCAAATGTTTCAAGTCGGGGTATGGCCGCTCATGTGGCGGTATCCCAGCGTAACTCCTTTGCGTCATCTTCTGGATTTGGCAGCGGTGTTTTTTATTTTGCGTCATGCTCAAAGTTTTCGCGGTCATTTCCTTTGGTTGGCCTCCGTGGCCTGCGGCGCAATGACAGCCTATATGATTGATGTGGGAATTCAGCTGACGCTGGCATTTTATGCCTATCTTTTTCTGAACTTTGTTTTACCCGACGGGCGAACTGTATTGCAGCGTTGGAAAGCGGAAGCTTTCCGTCTCCTGGGTTTGGCCATCGTCCCATGGCTGACGGCCGGCCTTGTGCTTTGGATGTTTCAGGGGAACTCCATCTTTTCGGCGCGGTTCTGGGGAGGAATCTCGGAGTATCTTTCCATCTTTCTTTCCGGATGGGGATCATTACCGATCACGGATGCAATTAAGGATAAGCAGTTTTTTGCGTTTGTGCTCGGGTTGGTGATTCCAGCGGTCTATGTCTGGACATTAATGAGCACCGGTGCGTTGTTGTGGTTCGGCCGTAGGGAGCGTAGAGAAATGTTCCTGGTGTTTCTCTGTGTTTATGGACTGGCGTCCTACCATTATTACTTGGGCCGGTCCGCTTCGACGAGCTATTCGGCAGTCATCGTCCCGTTTATCTATGTGTTTTGTTATTGGTTGAATTTAGTCTGGAAAAACGTGCCGCGGTCTTGGAAATTTCCGGCCGGTTTTGCGGCCACGATCGTTGCAGCGCTCGCACTTGGGACGAACTTTTTGTTCACAAACTATCCCAATATGTTGAACTTATCACAATCGGATTGGCGGCCGGAGAAGCAGGCTTACCTCACTCAAATGGATGTGAGTAAGGATGCCCAAATGATCCGGGAGCTTGTTTCCCAATCACAACAAGCCGCTGTTATCAGCAGTTTTGAGACTAAAATTCTCATGGCAGCCAACCGCCGGCCGTTTTTTTATTTTTTTCCATTAATAGAATCTGTCAATTTCGCCGAAAACCGTTTTCGCGGCACTTCGATGTATACCCGTCCTCGTTTAGCCCGGACATTAGAAAAGTTTGAGCAGGAAAAACCCCAATACGTTTTTGTTGAGACTAAACTATTGACGCGGCAGATATCTCCGGAGTTTTACGAACGCTTTGAAACGTTACGGACCTTGCTGGAGTATGTGCAAAGTCACTATGTTGTTGAGCGGCAGGGTCAGTATCTAACGGCCCTTAAGAGAAAATAACAGTCGCATGATTATAAATTCCAAAAACCAGGACGTTCCTTCAAGCCATATTATTTGGCTGTCGTTTTTCGCCTTTCTGGTGACGATTCAATTCGCGGTCCCGGCCGGCTGGATCTTCCATTTTTTTCCGGCGCATTCCTGGTTAACGAATGTCATTTTTCCCGAATGGTCCTTTATTGTCCGCCCCGAGCATGAAATTTCGCTGTATCGATGGATTGTGCTGATGGCCATTGGGATCCAGATCGGAATATTCGCATTCTTTCGTAAAACCATAAAACGAGTGGATTTTCTTTCCGGACTTAAACCATTTCTGATTGTTGAGTTTTCTTTGACGGCGCTTATTTTGGCCGCGCTTTTTGAAATCGCGGTCTACGGGGAGCGTCCGGAGTTGGCCGAGACAGCTTTGCTGTGGTTAATGATCATCGCGGCCGCCAATAAAATTTTCTGGCCGTCCATCCGTCGGTTGGCTTCCCTCATGGGGAGGTTGGCGATAAACCCGTCGAATGCTTCGGTCATCAAACCGTTGGCGAGCATGTCCTTTGTTGTCCTTTTAATCGCGATGATTTATCTTCCGAATCCCGAAGCATGTCTGGCGCGGATGTTTATGGGTGAGCAGCTTCATCATTATGACAGTTATATTATGGCGCCGGGATGGGCGCATATGTCCGGTCTGCGGCTGAATATGGACGTGATTTCACAATACGGTGTAGGCATGCCGATCGTGCTCAGTGAATTGACCCGATTTTTTGGCGGCTTTAGTTATTTGTCTGTTTTGCATGTTTTGACCGTAATGATGATTTTGTACTTCATAGGATCATTTATTTTCTTAAGACAGTGGTTAAACAGCGCTCTGTTGGCAATGACAGGAACGCTTTTTGCTCTTAAAATCCACATGTTTCATACCGGCATTTTTCCGTTTATTTTCACGTTGCCAAGCACAACGGTCTCCCGGTATGTTTTTGATCTTCCCGTCTTTTTTCTTCTGTATTACCACATCCGCACGGGGAACCGGGTTCTGCCTTTGTTGGCCGCCATCCTTTGCGGGATTGCGATCTTTTATGTGACATCCACAGGGATGTGTTTGGCTTTGGCATTGGCGGCTTATATCACCGCGCATTTGTTAACAGAGCATTTGCGTCCGAAGGTCTTTAACGGAATCAAAGATCTTCGGTATCTGTTCTTTTTGGCTGCGGCGGTTGTCTTATCGACGCTGGTTTGCTTCCTGATGGCGCAGGGCCATTCGTTTTTTTCCAAGGAATTTGCCTACAACATGAGAGAGTTTAATCAGTACTTTTTAAGCGGCTTCGGGACCATGCCCATTTACGAAAGTCTGCAGGAACATAATTATCTGGCAAACTTAATGGGATTTGTGATTCCCTTGGTGTATGCCGTAACGATGACGATTGTGAGTGCCTGGATTTACCGGCGTGAAGTCAAGGATGAGCATTTGATGGCGGTTGTCATTTCTCTTTACGGCCTTTTGATGTACCACTATTACATTGCGCGCTCCGCGGTGACTAGCTATTATGTCGTTGCGATCCCGTATGTATTTATTTGCTGCTATTGGCTGAAGATCGCGGCTGGACAGATTTCGGTGAAAGCCCAGCGTTGGGTTTATACGGGATTGTTCATTTTGTCGTTCTATGCGTTAGTCACCACTCATAATTTTGTGACCTATCCCAATTTGATCAACGTTTCGCGCAATCCCATCGTCGATTCTCGTTTGGTGCATTTTGTGCCCAAGATCAATGTGTCTTATTTTGGTCATGTCTATCACAACGCTTCGCGTCTTCCGGCCCAGCTGTTTACCGAACAGGATGAAGGGTTAAAGACAGAGAAAGACTTTGCATCCGACAATGAACTCAAGTCGTTTTATAAAGAGCATTTTGATTTCTCCAAGGATGTGGCCATGATTGATCACTTTACAGGGCCCAACGAAAAAGTAGCGCTGATCAGCAGTTTTGAGACAAGGATCTTAATGCAGGCGAAACGCAAACCGTTCTTTTATTACTTTCCTCTTATTATTTCCCGGCCGATGAAAATGCACATGTTTGCGACGAGCTCCCTGTATACGCTGGACCATTACAACAAAACCATTGCCCAGCTGGATCAGCAAAAGCCTCAATACATTTTTATTGAACGCACGTTTTATTTGGCCAGATATCTTCCATCGAATTATCCTGTGGTTGATGGTTTTGTTCCGTTGATGTCTTATGTTCTAAGCAAGTACTCGGCCTATGCCCAAAACGGCGGATATTTAATTACTCTCAAGCGTAATGACGAGACGCCGCCAAAAGAGGGGAAGCCATGACGGCCCTGCGAAACCATCAAGCCTTTTCTCAGGCATTTGTGTCGATCGTTATTCCCGCCTACAACGAAGAATTGCGGCTCCCCGGATTTCTCAAACAGGTCATTACTTTCTGCCGTCAACACTTTACCCGTTTCGAGATTTTTGTTGTTGATGATGGAAGCCGCGATAAAACGGCCGAGCGGGTCAGAGAATTACAGGAAGATTGTCCCCAGTTGCAGCTTTTGTCGTTGAGAAGAAACAGGGGTAAGGGCTATGCTGTCAAATATGGGTTATGGCGGACGTCCGGCGATGTTGCCGCCTTTCTCGATGCCGATGGATCGACATTGCCGGATGAAATCCTGGCTAATCTGCCGTTGATGGAAGAGGGTTATGACATTGTTATCGGTTCTCGCGTTCTAGAAAATCCTCATCTGAAGGTCAGCGTGAGATGGTACCGCAAACGTATCGGGCAGATCTTTAATAATCTCGTGCATTTGTTTATGCTCAACGATATTCAGGACACCCAATGCGGTTTTAAGATGTTCCGGCGGAAAGTCATTCGGCCGATATTCTCCAGGAGTTATCTGGATGGTTTCGGTTTTGATATGGAAATATTATTTTTGGCCCGTAAGCTGGGATTTCGCATTAAAGAAGTGGGCGTGAATTGGACGCACGTTTCCGGATCCAAGGTTCGCATTTTTCGTGATGCGCTGCGCTTATTTGTGAATATTTTTCAGATCAGAATGTGGCACGGCAGTAAGGGTTTGGCGGACGCTCAATTTATGACGGTCGCAGAGATCAGGCACATGTATGCTGTCGAACAGCAGCACTGGTGGTTTGTTTCGAAACGGAAACTGATTGAGCGATTGCTTGCCCAAGAAAACGGACAGAATAAAGAGATTCTGGATGCCGGCTGCGGGACCGGTGGTAATTTTCCGACGCTGAATTCTTTCGGGCGCGTGGCGGGCTGTGATGTCATTGCGGAGGCGCTGGAATACTCTGTTCGAAACGGGAATGAGCGCAACATTCAGTGCCATATTGAAAATATTGCCTTCAAGGATAAGACATTTGATCTGGTCACGGCCTTGGATGTGATCGAACACGTTGAAGATCCCGTGGCCGCCCTCAGTGAATTTCGCCGGGTCCTTAAGGATAACGGCCGTTTGATTGTGACTGTTCCTGCGTTTCGCTTTCTATGGAGCCGGCAGGACGATGCGTTATGTCATTTGCGACGTTATGAGCGGCAGGATCTCGTGAATCAATTGGATGATGCGGGATTTAGCATCCAATGCAGCAGTTACTTTTTCTGTGCGACCTTTCCGATAGTAGTTGTCATTCGTAAGATCCGCGGTCTTTTTTCCCAAAAGGGAAAACCGGTTTCTGATACATCCGTGCTTCCGGCGGTATGGATTAACGCGTTGTTAAAAAAGGTTTTTGCGTGGGAGACCCGATTGGCCGTGCGTTTCGGGCTTCCATTTGGATCAACGCTTTTTGTTGTTGCGGTTAAATCCCCGAACAGCGGGGCTGCTGAGTATCGTCAAACCAATGAATCATTTCTCCATGAGTCCAAAACGGCTATCTGATATTGATTTGAAGAATATGGCGATGATCACTGCTTTTGTGATGCTGCAGTGCCTGCAAATCATCATTATTCTCGCCTTGATTTGCAGTTATATTCCCCAACCGCCCAATGATTTTGTCAAAACCATCTTTCGCAATCATGCCGGGGGTGTCCTTCCGGAACGAGAGATGTTGTATTACCGGCTGTTTGTCTTTATGGCCATGATCGGACAGGGCGCGATTGTTTGGGGCACCAAGCGTTTCTGGAAAGGCGACCTGCCCCGGGCCCGCATTGGGGAATTTATGCTGGCTCAGTCCGCCATCATTTTCTTGCAGCTTTTTGGGGTCTTTAAGATTTTTGTTTTTGAAAATCCCTGGTGGGCCCGGATGATTTTATACGTGGGCATTGCGCTGGCTGTTCTAAATGCGGTTTTCTGGCCTGAGATCAGAAAGTCGGCCATCGCAGGTTATCGATGGCTGATCGGTGGTTCCGAACAAGCACTGGCGAAATTCCGCCCGTTTTTAGATGCAATTGTCATCGCGATCATTGGTTTTCTTCTTTTTGTTCCGGATGTCACACGGGTCATCACGCGCATGTTTTTTTGGGACCAGTTTAATCGGTTTGACACTTTTCTGGCGGGACCGGCCTGGAGCGTGTTTCAGGGTGGGCATCTTTCCGGTTCGGTGATTTCGGGGCCGGGTTTCATTCTACCGGGCGTTACCGCTGTCCTTAGCCATGCGACGGGATTTTCATATCCGGCCCTGGCAGAGATAGTGATGATTTCGACCGTCCTTTACATGATCGGAGTTTACGGGCTTTTGCGGTTAATGACGAGAGAGGTGATTCTTTCCGTCATCGGTATACTTGTGGCTATTAAGCTGAAATTGTTTCATCAGGGTGCGTATCCTCTTGTTTTTATTGATCCGGCCATCACGCCGTTTGCCCATTGGCCTGATTTGTTTTTCTTGGGGGCGGTCATTTCTTATGCTCAAAATCCACGACCCTTGCCTCTGTGGATCTTGGCCGTGACAACAGGGGTGATGATTGTTTACGCCCCGGCCTGGGGCGCGGCGATGCTGGCTGCGTTTTATTTTCATGCGGCCGGGATAAGGACTGAAGAACGAAAATGGGATATTCGCATGCGGGCGCTGTTTTTTTTAACGCCGATTCTTACGGCATTGGTTTTGCTCCTCCCTTTTGCGCCTTACATGCTGTTTGATGCTGTTGGACGCCAGCAGTGGATGAGTGAGCTGTATTTTATAGGGAAAGGATGGGAGGCTCTTCCTATATATTTCGGGCTCAAAGACCGGCAGTTCTTTTCGTTCTTCTGGGGGTATGCGGTTGCCTTGGTTTATCTCGGGACTCTAACGGTTGGATTCTATCGACGGGCAATGGGTGAAGGATCGCGGATGTCCCTTGCTGTTTCCACGGTGTGTGTGTATGGTTTGGGTCTTTTTATGCAATATGTTCATCATTCTTCCTGCGCGCACTATCACACGTTTGCTGTTGTTTTTGTTTTGGTAACGACTTATCTGGCTCAACGGCTTTTGCATTCGCTTTCACAAAAAGTTCGCACCGGATTTCTTGTGGTGGGTTCCGTTTGGTCCGCAACCGCTTTGTTAACAACCTTCTTGTTTACGTATTATCCCAACATGTTGTCTCTGGCCCGCAATGATTGGAAGACGGAAAAGGAACTGTACGTGCGGCAGGGAAGTTTGGACATTGATGCCGCCTTGATCCATAAATTGACGCCGGCCTACGGTAAGGCAGCTGTCTTGAGCAGTTTTGAAACGCAACTGCTCATTTTGGCCGGTTGTGAAAACTTCTTCGAGCCGTTTCCTCTCATGGTTTCAACTCCGATGGCGGATCCGCAGTTTCGCGGATTCAGGATTCTCACCCGTCAGCAGCTGAATAATATTCTGAGCCGTTTGCGCGATCAAGCGCCGGAATATGTTTTTATCGAAAAGAAATTGTTTCAACGAAGTATCCATCCGCAGTTCTATCAATATTTCGAAGGATTAGAAACGGTTGTCAGTTTTCTCGGGGAGCATTATGAACCGGGACCGGAGGGTGTCTATTTGATGGCACTTAAAAGGAAGCAGAGTTTAAAGTGAAATTTAACGATCCCAAGTTAACAAAGAATTGGAACATGGCTGTCTTTCTGACGATTATTTTCGCCTGGAGCATTCAGCTCGTCATGGTGGTAGGCCGTTGGCTTCCCAGCGGATCATTGTCACCGGCGTTTCGAAAGGATCTTCTTAATGAAGGGCAAGCATTGTTCGTTCCCGA
>JAEUSC010000429.1 GCA_016789035.1 Candidatus Omnitrophota bacterium | reverse complement strand
CCGCCCGCTTTGACATCCACAACGATCCTAAATTCTCGGTCGATTTTGCCAAACTCATTACCCGCATTTCTCAGACCGTTGATCAGGATTCTGAAAAAATAGAAATCAGCTACAGCAAACATCCCAATATTGCCCATTATCACGGGAGCGCCAAATTTGTCAGCCCCAAGGTCATTGAAATCAATGGCGAACACATCAGCGCGGATAAAATCTTCATCGCTGTCGGGACGCGTCCGCAGATCCCTAACATCTCAGGACTCAAAGGCACACCGTTTATGACCTCCACCGAAGCGCTTCGTACGACGAAACTTCCCAAGGTCATGGCCATTGTCGGCGGCGGATACATCGCGACCGAAATCGGTCACGCCTACCGCTCCCTGGGTTGTGAGACGCATTTTCTGGTGCGAAGCAAGCTCCTTCGTCAAGAGGACGCCCAGGTGTCTGAAGAATTCACCCGCGTCTTCTCTCAGCACCACACGGTTCACTTAAACGCCGTGCCCACGCGTATCCATTATCACGAACACATGTTCACCGTGACCTACGAACAGGACGGCTGGGAAGAAAATCTGCAATGCGACGCCTTACTCATTGCCACCGGGATCACTTCCAATGCTGACACCCTGGCCCTGGAGCGCACGGGCATTCAGGTGGATGAAAACAACTTTATCAAAGTCGATAACCACCTGCGGACCACTGTGGACGGAATCTACGCAATGGGAGATTGCATCGGCCGATACTTTTTCCGACACAGCGTCAATTTTGAAGGTGAATATTTATTTAATGAAATCTTCGGCAGCAAAAGCGGGAAACCAATTGTCTATCCGCCCATTCCGCACGCTGTCTTTTCGCATCCTCAAGTGGCGGCCGTTGGCAAAACCGAAGAGCAACTCAAAAAGGAAAATATTCCCTATATTGTCGGGATCAATCCTTACCGCTCCAGCGCCATGGGCATGGCCTTACTCTCCGACCATGGGTTCTGCAAGTTGCTCATCGAAAAAGAAACGCGAAGGATACTTGGCTGTCATATCATCGGAGATGAGGCCTCCAACATGATCCATCTGGTTATTGCCATGATGAGCAAAGACGGAACGCTGGAGGACCTCCTCAACATGGTTTATATTCACCCGGCCCTCCCCGAAATCGTGCGCAATGCCGCACGAAAAGCCAAGGCAGAATTAGATAAGAAATAAGCGGGCCGCGTCTTCCATTCGCGAATCCATCGAAGCAATCCCTTCGATCGAGAAAACATCTCCTGCAGTCTTGTATGCTCGTCTTTCTTGAGTATAATGCCTCTATGCGCAACTCTGACACCGCCATTTCCATTAACCTTCTGACAAAATTCTACAAACAATTCAAAGCCCTTGATGACATTTCATTTGAGGTGAAACGGGGGGATTTTTTTGCATTCCTGGGACCCAACGGCGCCGGAAAAACCACCACCATCAACGTGGTTACCGGTCTTTCCAATTTTCAGTCTGGAGACGTGCGCATCTTCGGTTATGACACCCGCCGTGAATACATGAATACCCGGCGGTTGATCGGTCTGTGCGCCCAGGAGTCTAATTTTGATCCGTATCTGACCATCCATCAATTGCTCGTCTATCAAGCAGAATATTTTGGACTTCCGCCCTGGCAAGCCAAAAAGCGCGCCAACGAGCTTTTGGAACGGTTTCAGTTATCCGACAAGAAAAACTGCAAGCACCGCGCGCTGTCCGGTGGGATGAAAAAACGGCTGCTTCTGTGCCGCGCACTTGTCCATGATCCGGAGATTCTCATCCTGGATGAACCCACGGCCGGGTGCGATCTGGAACTTAAATTCCTAATCTGGGATTATTTGACTCAATTCAATCAGGAAGGAAAAACAATTTTTCTGACCACTCATTATATGCAGGAAGCCGAAAAACTCTGTAAAACGATCGGCATTATCAACCGCGGAAAAATTGTTAAATTTGGCGACAAAAAAAACATTCTTCAAGACAAATCGCTTGAAGACGTTTTCTTAGAAATTACTGGAACGGAATAAAACGATCCCCATAAGTCCGAGTCCTCCGGATCATTAGAAGACCGACGACCGAGACGCAGGGGCACTTAGAGATTAACTATGCTTCAACTCATCAGCAATCCTATCGGCGTTTTGGCCCTTTCCAAAAGAGAGCTGCACCGCTTTTTCTCCGTGGCGCACCAGACCATCTTTCCGCCGCTGGTCTCCTCGGCTTTATTTATGTTTATTTTCGGGGTCGCCATGGGCCGGCAGATTTCTATTCAAAGCGGAACTCTGTCCTACTTGGAATTTATTGTTCCGGGGCTCATGACCATGCATCTGATTTCCAGTTCCTATGAAAACACCAGCTCATCGCTTTTTATCGGACGATGGCACAATCACATCCAGGAAGTCCTTCTGTCTCCGCTTTCCTATATTGAGATGGTTCTCGGACTTTTGGCTGGCGGGGTCGCCCGTGGTTTGACGGTCTGTCTGGGCGTTTTTGCTATCTCTGTGATGTACGCCCCCCTAACCATTGCTCACCCGTTTGTGTTTATATACTTTCTAATTATGATTGCTGTGATCTTTTCCTGCGCGGGCATGATGGCGGCCCTGTGGGCCGAAGATTTCGGCATGCTTTCCATCTGGAACATTTATTTTATCGTTCCCTTGGTCTTACTAGGTGGGGTCTTTCATCCAACGTCCATGCTTCCTTTTTCGTTGCATGTACTGACACATTTTAATCCGATGTATTATTTGGTCAGCGGCATCCGGTTTTCGGTCATCGGCATCAGCGATGTCTCCATTTCCGTGTGCGCCGCGGTCGCATTGGCCATGGCCTTTGCGTTCTTTGCCTCGACGATATTTTTGTTTAAAATCGGTTATAAATTACGAACCTAAGATTGGTCTGACGAAATCCCATGCCATCTGACAACCCTTCTGACTTTAACCCCAACATTATTCGCGCCAAGACCAAGCGGGCAGAGGAAAAACGTGGGCGTCTCTCCGGTGGAATTGCCGCGGACATGAAGGGCGTCCAGGGATCCGGACCGGAAAACCGTCACGGTCTTCCCCGCATTCCTATCGGCCAGCATGAAGTACCCAACTGGCCTGTGCTGGATTTGGGTGTCCAGCCCGAAATTTCATTGACCGAATGGTCACTTACCGTCAAAGGCGATGTGTCCAATTCCTTTTCACTGAATTGGAAAGAATTCAAAGCGTTAGAACAAACCGAGGATGTCTCAGACTTTCATTGCGTAACAACCTGGAGCAGGTTGGACAACCGATGGGCCGGTGTCAAATTCAATACGATCGCCGAACTCGCCAAACCTAATCTTTCAGCCAAGTTTGTT
>JAEUSC010000398.1 GCA_016789035.1 Candidatus Omnitrophota bacterium | reverse complement strand
CTTTCCGTCGGACTTACATTACTATCGCAGCATTGATATTTTAGCACCTCATGGCTGGGCCTGGGTTCGATTGGCTGGGATCGCAATAGGCGTCAAAGGATTGTGGAAATTTCTAAGTGGGGACGAACAGCGGTTGGCTGGCTTGGGATTGGGATGGTTCTTGCTGGGCCTCTTTCCGGTCTTGAACATCGTGCCTTTGGTGAATGAATATTCCTTTCTGGCTGCAGCAGAACACAATTTGTATTTTCCCTTGATGGGATTTTTGATGCTTTTCACAGCGGTTGGGTTAGCGGTCGCCGGACGTTCCTCCAGTCGGCTGATGGTGACTGGAAAGTTGTTCGTTGTTCTTCTAATAATCATTTTGGCGATTGCATCCATGATCCAAACCCGTTTCTGGAAAAGCGAAAGTGTTTTGTTCAGCCGCGCCGCTCGATTTGAGCCAGGGCTCGGTCGGGTGCGAATCCTTCTCGCGAAAGCCTATTTTAAAGAGGGTAAGTATCCGCAATCCATTGAGGAGTATAACCGGGCCGCAAATATTATGAATCGTTATTTAGAGAAGGCCGTCTCGGAAAAGAGCATTCGTTTTTACCAGGGCATGCTTAAAGGAATTTATTCAGACAGCGCTCAGGCATTTGCAGCCGTCAAAGACTTTGATTCGGCGATTGCTCATTATAATCGGGCGCTTTCGTTCGATCCTTCAGACAGTTATCTGTATTCGAATCGGGCGCTGAGTTTTATTGCAAAGAAAGATATGCCCGCTGGCATGGGAGATTTGCAAGTGGCCCTGAAACTGGACCCTGATAATTTGTATGCCGCCAATAATTTGAGTCTCTGTTTGATTCAACAAGGAGAACTGATGAGGGCCAGGGAAATATTGCGGGGCATTGTTTCCAAAGATCCAAATTTTCTGGCGGCCCGTAAAAATCTGAACCAATTAGAATCGCAACTGACAAGACGGAACGGAAAGGAAGATGGGAACTCATCAAATCTGTTGGACCATCGGTAAAAAAGTTGTCAAAGAGGTATCTTCAGGCTAGACTTATAGCCAAATTTAATAAAGGATTCTAGTATGGAACTTATTTGGATTGCCGTTTTTGTATTTGCCATTTGTGTGGCGCTTGTGGTCTTTATTTTTCAGATGCCCGCCGAGAAATTTCGTAAACGGAAGAGGCCGGTGGTTCCTGCTCCCGTCAAAGAGGTCGATTGGCAGGCCGTGGCAGCCCGCACCGAGAAAAACAATTCCACACTGGCCAATGAGATCGAAGCGCTAAAAAAGGAGCGCAAATCATTTATGGAACAGCTTGCCGACAATAAAAAGATCATCGATGAACAGCTTGAACAGCTGGCCCGTGAAAAGGCCTGGCGTGAGAAAGAATCACAGATGGTTGAAAAGGTTAAAAACTTTGACCATGAATTGAAAGATGAACTCCGTAAGGCCCAAAATATGCTGGATGAAGAGCATTCTTTGAAATTAAAAGTTGATATTGAGCTTCAAGAAGCAAAAATTTTAATCAGCCGTCTCAAAGAAGAAGTGCGCGCGCTCACGGTTAAGACGCTTGCGATGGAGAAACAAGCGGATGTGGCTAATAAAGAGCTTAAAGATCTCCGGTATGCTAATACCGAGCTCAAGAAACAAAAAGAAGATGTCCAGTGGATCGCCAAATCGGATTACGATGAAGTCGTGATGAAATTAAAGAAAGTCGAGAGCGAATTGGGCCGGTTGACCAGGGATCAGGACATCCATTCGTAATTATGACACCCCACTACACATTTTCTGACCGGACAAACTGGGAGTTTAATTCCAATCAATTGAGTATTGAGCTGGAGAAAATGCGTTTATCCGGACAGGAGTATTTTGATCTGACCCAATCTAATCCCACGAACTGCGGTTTTCATTATCCTCAAGACCTTTTATCGGCATTGTCGAATTCTGACAATCTTACCTATAGTCCTGATTCCAAAGGTCTCTTGGCGGCGCGCCAGGCGATCGTAAGGTATTATCAAGAGCAGGGGATTTCTGTTGATCCTGAGTCCATCATTTTAACGGCCAGTACGTCCGAAGGGTACACGTATTTGTTTCGGCTCCTGCTCAATCCGGGAGACAAGGTGCTTGTGGCTCGGCCGAGTTATCCGTTGTTTTCTTATTTGATTGAACTCTGTGATGCGCACTATGACGGGTATACCCTTGTTTATGAAAATAACCGCTGGCAAATCGATATCGATTCCTTGGAAGCAGCGATTGATCCCTCCGTTAAGGCCGTGATTTTTGTCAATCCCAATAATCCGACAGGGTCATACGTTTCCCGAGATGAGCTTGATGCTGTCAATCAAGTTTGCCGTCGGCATAACCTTGCCATCATCAGTGATGAGGTTTTCTTTGATTACCGGTTAGACAAGCATGGTCCAGCACCCGTAAGTTTGGCCCAGAACGCTCAAGTTCTTACCTTTACGCTCAATGGAATTTCAAAAAGTTTGGGACTTCCGCAGATGAAGCTCTCGTGGATTGTGTGTAACGGCCCGCGAGATCTTGTGGATGAATCGGTCAAACGTTTGGAGATGATTGCGGATTCATTTCTTTCGGTCAACACTCCCGTGCAAAATGCGCTTGCGGCGTGGCTGAATGCACGGCAAGATATCCAGCAGGAGATTCTTAGGCGGGCAGCTGACAATCACGAGCTTATTAAGGATTTTGCCAACCGGCATGGATTAAGCTTTTATTCAAGCAGCGCCGGATGGTACGCGGTGATTTATTCGCCGCAATTTCGTGATGAGGAACAATGGGTATTAAAGGCGTTAAGCCTCAAACGAGTCCTCGTTCATCCTGGTTATTTTTATGATTTTCCAAACGAAGGCTTTCTGGTTGTTAGCCTGCTGCCACAATCGTCCCTTTTTAATCAAGGCCTTAAAGCATTATCTGAATTGATCGGAGAGGCCCGATGAAAATTTATACAAAAAAAGGAGATAACGGCCAGACTACGCTGATTGGAGGAACAAAAGTTCCGAAATGCGACTTAAGGATTGAGAGTTACGGCTCGGTGGATGAATTAAATTCACAGCTGGGATTGATTGACAGCCGTTTATGTCATCGGTTCAGCCAAAAGAAAGTCCTTCGCCAAATACAGAATTGTCTGTTTGTGATTGGCTCTCATTTGGCCACTGATAAACAGGTTTCTTCTATGAAATTACCGGAGATCACATATAACGATGTGCAGCTTTTAGAAGACGAAATTGACCGGATGACGGAAAAGCTCCCTGAGATAAAGTCTTTTATTCTTCCGGGTGGAACGATCAGTTCATCCTTGTGTCATGTGTCGCGATGCGTTTGCCGGCGAACCGAAAGGATTGTAGTGGCGTTGTCTTTGAAAAATGAAGTGGCGCCTCTTTTTGTTATCTATTTGAACCGGTTATCCGATTATTTATTCGTTTTGGGCCGATACTGCAATTATGTCAAGGGTGTGAAAGACATTCCGTGGAAGCCGGGTATCGATTAATCGCAACATTTTTTTACGGACGCTGTTACAATACGAAACGCATTTAACCTGAAGGGATGCCAATATGAAAAGACCTCAATGGGATGAATACTTCCTGAAACTCGCCATGTTGGCTTCGGAAAGGGCCACATGTCCGCGGATGCATTGCGGATGTGTCTTGGTGAAAAACAAGAACGTCATTACCACAGGATATAACGGTTCCATTCCCGGGGATGATCACTGTGATCAGGTGGGGTGTTTGATTGTTGATAACCACTGTGTCCGCACTGTCCACGCGGAGATGAATGCGTTGATCCAGGCTGCTCGAAGGGGGCACGCGGTAGAGGGAGCAACCGCGTATGTGACCAACATGCCTTGCACAACATGCGCAAAAGCTTTAATTACCGCTGGGATCAATCGCGTCGTGGTTTTTTCTGATTACCACGACACCTTGGCCCTGCAGTTTTTTGCAAAAGCTCAGGTGAAGATTGATAAAATCCATATGCCTTCTAAAGAAATTCAGTACGATCTGAAAAATTATTCTTCGGCACGGTGAGCTATGAGTAAA
>JAEUSC010000370.1 GCA_016789035.1 Candidatus Omnitrophota bacterium | reverse complement strand
GCTCAATCTCGGCTGCATCAATTTTTTTCCATTCCGCAAAGGAAACCGCCCTAATCTCCTTACTCCGCAGAAATTCAGAAACGGCCTGCGTTGACGGCTGAGCGCAAGGAATCAAATGAGGAATATCTTCAATCAGACTGTGAATGGTCTCTTCACTGTCTGCTTTATTTGTCCCGATAATTCCCGTAGCCCCACGCTTGATCCATCCGGCGACATATAACCCTGTAAAAACCTGCTCTGAATCCGTAATGCGTCCCTTTTGGTTCGGAATCACACCATAGTTGGACGAAAACGGCAACCCTTTGAGCGGCACACCCAGATAACCGATACTGCGAAATACCAAACCGCAATTGATCTTTTCCTGAACGCCTGTTCCTCTAACCTTTTGAGCGCCGGGTTCTCCAATGAGCTGGTTTTTCTCGAAAACCACGCTTTGAACCCGTCCATTACCCAGAATCTCAATGGGGCTTTTATAAAAATGCAGATAAAACTTACGAGACTTTCCGTCATGGTTAATATGCGAAAGCTCCGTCAAAATTTCAAAATTCTTTTTACGAACTGGATCTTCCAATTCCTTTAAGCTGGCTTCGTTGACTTGCAATACTGAAGGATCAATCACCGGATTGCAGTCCGCTAGCTCGCCGAATTCCCGAATTTCAATCGGCGTAAAAGACGCCTGAACCGGACCCCGACGGCCAAAACAATGCACCTCTTTAATTTTGCTGGACGCCAACGCCTCCAAGGCATTCTGCGTAATGTCACTGCTTTTTAATTCGTCCACTGTCTTTAGAAGAATCCGGCAAACGTCCATGGCGACATTGCCCTGACCGATGACAACGGCCACTTCGTGAGAGAAATCAAATGTTAGATCCTGAAAATCAGGATGCCCGTTATACCATCCCACAAATTCCGTCGACGCATGTGACCCGACCAGACCTTCTCCTTCAATGCCGAGCTTTCGGTCTGTCTCAGCACCGGTTGCGATAACAATGGCGTCATAAAACTGTTTGAGCTCATTAATTGAAATTTGCTCGCCGACATTCACATTTCCAAAAAACGTAAAATTGGGATTCTGAGCTTCCTTTTCGTAAACTTTTATAACATTTTTTATTTTGGGATGATCGGGGGCAACACCATAACGCACAAGGCCAAACGGCGCCGGTAGACGGTCAAACATATCTACCTTAATGTTCAGTTGCTGTTTAAAAAGCGCGCTTGCGGCATAAAATCCACCGGGCCCGCTTCCGATAATAGCAACCCTTAACGGACGCTCGGCACTTCCTAAATTAGCCATGGACTCCCCTTTGCTTAGGTAAAATTATTTATATTCCGTCAACAAAACAACATGCTCCACGCCAATTTGAGCCGCCAGATCAACAACACGCATCACATAATCGTATTGGACTGTCCGATCGCCCCGGATCAATAGCGTTGTATCGGTCTTCCCCTTAAACATAGCCTGAAGCTTAAACTTCATCAAATCCAGGTCAGCACTGGATCGCATACTGTATGGTTTATTCTCCAGCAACGCATCACCAAGCGCATTAATGGTGACGGTTACTTCCAACGGCGGCTGCTGCATGCTTTTGGATTGAGGAAGCGTAATTTTAATACTGGACTGAAAAATAAAAGGAGTTGCCACCATCACTATCAAAAGCAAGACCATGATGACATCAGTCAGCGGTGTGATATTGATTTCGGCAATAAGACGTTGGCTGCGGGATTTTCTTTTCATAAGACAACTAGTCACAAAGGATATCAACCAGCTCGGAAGAAGACAATTCCATGTCCGAAACAAAATGATCAATCCGACGGACAAAATAGTTGTACGAAATCAAGGCGGGCAAGGCCACAATGAGTCCGGCCGCTGTAGCGATTAAGGATTCGCTGATACCGCCGATAATAACGTTAATCCCTCCAACACCATTCAGCGAAATATCGTGAAAGGCCCGCATGATTCCTAAAACCGTGCCCAACAGCCCGATGTAAATCGCAGTACTTCCAATGGTGGCACTGATACTGATAAAACGCTCCAGCTTGATCGTCTCAACCACAATTTCGCGTTCCATCGATTGAGAGATGAGCTTTTCATTGCGCCCGTGCAAAAGCAGGCCTGCCTTTACAACCTTGGCAAACGGAGTGAGGGTTTGATCACATAATGCAATCGCGTTTTTGTAATTTTTCTTCTCCAAATAATGACGGATTTCCTGCATAAAATCAGGGCGTTTGATCTTGGACAACCGGGTGTAAAAAAGAATGCGTTCAAAAATGATGGTGATCGAAAGAATGGAGCATAAAACCAAAATATAAACAACTAAGCCACCATGATGGATGGTCGCAAAAAGATTACTGCTTGTGGGCACAAACATCTCCTTTTAAAAATGATATGCGTTTTATCGACTGGTTTGATGGAAAGACTGGATCAAATTTCCAAGCGGTTCCACTATATAGTTCTCATATTCGCTTGTCAAGGCGCAATCCATAATTCATTTTTTTGCCTTGACCATCGCAGGGTCAAACCCTATATTAAGCCTTAATATTTCACCGGCCCAAGGCCATTTTTACCGGATTTTCCCCGCGATCACGCAAAGAAACTCCGGAATTTAAAGAAAAACGCATCTTTTAAGGAGTCAGGCATGCGAATTGGAACGATCAAAGAAACTTTTCCCGGGGAACAGCGGACCGCATTAACTCCCCCATCGGTTGCAAAACTGGTCAAATTAGGTGCTCACGTTGTTGTAGAAAAAGGGCTGGGTTCCACAATCGGTATTGATGATGCCGAATTCACAAAAGCCGGTGCGCAACTGGACTCCAAAGACAATATCCTTTCCTCCTGCGACATTCTTTTACGAGTTCGTAAGCCATCTTCTGAAGATATCTCTCGGTTAAAAAAAGGCGCTCTTCATATCAGCTTTTTGGATCCGTTTAATGAGCGCACACTGGTTAATTCTCTGGCTGGTCAAGGCGTGAGCGCCATCAGTATGGAAATGGTCCCCCGGACGACACTCGCACAAAAAATGGATGCGTTAAGTTCGCAGGCCAACCTTGCCGGATATGTAATGGTCATCCTTGCGGCGGAACGCTCCAATAAAATTTTCCCGATGCTCATGACACCGGCAGGTACTATTACACCGGCCCGCGTATTTGTTATTGGTGCTGGGGTCGCCGGCCTGCAAGCGATTGCCACGGCCAAACGGTTGGGCGCGCGCGTCGAAGCTTTTGATACGCGTCCTGTTGTTAAAGAACAAGTCCAATCCTTAGGCGCCAAATTTATTGAAATCGATTTAGGGGAAACAGGTCAAACCAAAGATGGATACGCCAAGGCCCTCACACAGGAACAATTAGATAAACAACGTCAAGGCATGGCCAAGGTCTGCAGCCAATCGGATGTCGTAATTACAACCGCACAGCTTTTTGGACGTAAAGCCCCGATCGTTGTGACAAAGGATATGATTGCGCAGATGAAAGCGGGAAGCATTGTCGTTGATTTGGCCGTTGAATCCGGCGGAAACGTGGAAGGATCGAAACTCAATGAGGAAGTCACAACGACCAATGGTGTGCGCATCATAGGTCTTGGCAATCTCCCCAGCCGTGTGGCCGTTCACGCCAGTCAAATGTACTCCAGCAATTTGGCCAACCTTCTGGAACATTTCTGGGACAAAGAACAAAAATTATTCAAACTGAACCTCGATGATGAAATCATCAAAGGTTGCCTGATTACCCATCAAGGTCAAATCGTCAATGAACAAATCAAGAACCTGAAATAGATCACAAGGAGCGCTTATCATGGAGTTTATTTACCTGCTGTTTATTCTCACGCTGTCGATATTTCTGGGTTTTGCGCTGATTTCCAAAGTTCCCCCTCTGTTACACACGCCGCTTATGTCCGAGGCCAATGCTATCTGCGGAATTATCATCATCGGTGCGTTGATTGCGGCGGGTGCGGAAGCCAACGATACCCTGACGGTAGTGCTCGGCACCTCCGCCGTTGCCTTGGCCACATTTAACGTGGTGGGCGGATACCTGGTCACCGAACGCATGCTTAAAATGTTTAAGAAAAAGGACACCAAATGAACCCTGAATTCATAACCAATTTCATCTATATTATCAGCTCTGTCTTATTTGCCTTTGGTCTCAAACAATTAGGCTCCCCGGTGACCGCCAGAAAAGGAAATATCCTTTCCTGCGTGGGCATGGCGCTGGCGATCATTGCCACATTTATCGGCGGTCATATCATTCAGTATCAATGGATTATCGTAGGCATTTTAATTGGGACCGTCTTAGGCGCCCTGGTTGCCTTTCGGGCGGCCATGACGCAAATGCCGGAAATGATTGCGCTGTTGCACGGATGCGGAGCGTTGGCCAGCGTATTTG
>JAEUSC010000341.1 GCA_016789035.1 Candidatus Omnitrophota bacterium | reverse complement strand
GGTCGATGATATGGTCAATCGCCTGTTTAGCTATGTTCCCAGTGTGATCAGTGCCGTTTTTGTGCTAATCTTCGGGATGATTCTCGGCACCTTCATTTCCACCCTGGTGCGAGTCGTGGCAAGCAATACAGATATTCCAAGACCTGATATCCTCGGAATGTTGACTAAATATGCAATTGTTTTGTTTTCCGTGACCATATTCTTGCATGAAATAGGATTGGGAGCGCTTGTTTCCGGTAATAGTCTTAATACATTGTTTATGAGTGTCTGTCTGGCGCTCGCTTTGGCTTTTGGTTTAGGTGGCAGGGATACTGCAGCTAAATACATCGAACGAATAAAGAGATAACAAGTTTAACTACGCCAGGGCCGTGGGAATCTGCAGCCCTGGCTTACTTTTTTGAAATAAGTGAGTGTGTTCTGGGGATAGGAGATGCGTCTAAAAATAAGTTGTTCACAAAAAAGATTGTGTTATACTAGAAAAAATTTTGGGAGTGCGGTTTCATTCAAGCTGGCCTTTTAAAGGAATTTCTCGCATATAGAGTAAAAACTTTACGCAGCCTGTGCCCAAAATAGTACAGATCTTTGAAGGTCGTTTTATGGATAATCTTAGCGCCAGAACCTGTGAAAATCGTCAACATCCCCGTTTTTTATTCAAGCAGGCAGTCAAATATCAAATCGGAGAGTATAGCAGTACTGACGGCAGCCTTTCCAAAGATTTAAGCCGTGGCGGTATGTGTTTGACCGTAAGCCAGTTTGTGGGTGTAAAGGATCCGGTTCTGATATATTTGCAACAACATGGCGAGGCCAATATTATCGCGCTAAAGGGGGTTGTGGCTTGGATAAAAATGTTGGCAGATTCTGAGCTGTATCAGATAGGAATTAAGTTTGATGGTTCGGAAGAAGTAATCAGAAGAGAAGTTAATTACATAATTAGTGACATAAAACAGTCTTAAGGTTGTTTGAAAGGAGTTGTTGAAGTATGGCTGACGATGCAAAAGTGGTTGTTGAGGAAATAAAAAATTGTCCTGCTTGTAAGAAGGTTTTAAAAAGGGCCCGCCGATATTACCGTAATGGGGGATATTTTTGCAATAATGTTTGCTTTCGTGTGGTGCAGGAAAAGCAATTGAAAGAAAAAGCTGCTGCGTCCGCAGAGGCTGCTGCTACCGAAAATAAGGGATAATTGTGGTGAATAAGTCTTATTCTCCAGCGGATCGTAGAAGAAGTCCCCGATTAGAACATAATGTTCCGCTCAAGCTGTCGAGCGGTGATCTTGATATTGTAACCGAAACAAGAAATTTAAGTTCCTCGGGTGTTTACTGCCGGGTCAGTGCTTATATTGAGCCAATGACAAAGTTGAAGATTCATTTGCTGTTACCGGTGCGAAAGAACAATCGTTCATCTACCAAAAGAATTTCCTGCCAAGGAGTTGTTGTTCGAACAGAATCGGTTGTGAATCATGATTATTTTAATGCGGCCATCTTCTTTAATGATATTCAGCCTAAAGATATGCATGCCATCGCTGATTTTGTAGATCATATGTTAGGTCCACAAAAATCATCTTTATAAAACTGAAAGATCTATGGAAGGTTCATCGATACAGCTTAGCGTTACCCCCCTGCAAGCTCTTCTAGCATTTGGGTTTCAAGCCTGGATGATTATCTTTCCTATTTTGTTGATTCGTAAGATTAATTATTTAACAGATCTTCTGCATGAGCATTTGGACCAGCATCAGGAAAATTCTTAAAAAGGTGTAATCTCCTATGCCTGAAAATTTGGGCGGGCGCAACCCGATACCCATTGTTTACGAAGATCCAATAGCCATTGTCTTTAATAAGCCCCCCGGATTGCTTGTTATTCCCGCTGAAAATAGGAAAGTTACAACGTTAACTGATATTGTCAACAAACAGTATTTGCAGCGTTCGATACAAGGAGGAGGACAAGCATCAGCTAGATTGCACCCGTGTCATCGTCTTGATCGTGATACGTCAGGTGTGATTTTATATGCCAAGGGCAAAAGGAATCAAAAAAGTTTAATGGAGCTGTTTAATCAGAAGAAAGTATTAAAGCACTATACCGCGTTCGTCCATGGACGTTTGAGTAGGCATATAGGTGAGATTCGCAGCGAAATTAAAGATTATTACCAAAATAAATTTGCAGCTTTTTCTTTTGGGAAATCAGCATTAACGCGATATAAGGTTTTAGAGTTTCGGAAGAATTTTTCTGTTGTTGATGTGATGCCTGTGACAGGGAGAACAAATCAGATTCGTATTCATTTTGCGCATATCAAACATCCTCTCGTTGGAGAAGACCGGTATGCTTTTCGTAAAGATTTTATACTCAAGTTTAAGCGAATTGCTTTGCATGCGCGTGAGTTGCAATGGCCGAATCCTTTGAGCCGTAAGGATATAACGGTTACTGCCTCTTTGCCCGATGATATGCAGCGTTTTCTTAACACTCATTAATTTGTTGTCGGTCGCATTTAATTAAACCAATTAACGAATGGAGTTTTTATGAATGATTTGACTGTCCGTGAACTAACAGTTTTGTGTCATTCGATTGCCAAAGAAAAGGGATTTTGGGATGAAAAGCGAAATATTGGTGAAGCATTAATGCTGGTTGTTACGGAATTAGCGGAGGCGATGGAAGGTCACCGTCATCAGGATGATGCCAATTTTCGCGAAGAACTGGCGGATGCCTTTATAAGGCTGTTTGATTTGTGCGGAGGATTAGGAATTGATATCCAGGCCGAAATTAATAAAAAGTGTGAGAAAAATAAAACGAGGCCCTATAAGCACGGTAAAATTTGCTAAGCAGGTTACATTTAACCGTATTGAAAATTTTAGGGATTTAAAGAGGTTTATATATGAATCGTTTAGTATCTGTCCCACGTACGGGGCTGATCATTCTTACTTTCCTTTTAGCAGGGTGCGCTGGATTAAATTTGCCCGGATATATTCAATCAGAGCATCCTTATAAACGTGTTTATTACGGCGATTTTAAAGTGGTCCTAGGTGAGGTTAAGACAGCCTTGAACCAAGAAGGTTGGCAGGTGGTTAAAGAAGTCGATCCTTTATTGTACGAGAGGAACCCTTTGCTTAGTGAAGGCAGTCAAGACCATGTTTTGATCTTTACCAATGTCCGTAAGTTTCAACGTGTTGTTTATTCTCAAGTCCAGCAGTTGAATGTTTATGTCAATCGAGTCGACGAAGGGGTCGAAGTTGATGTGCGGTATCGATCGGTCAAAAACTTTTATGTCGTGAGAACGAGTGCTTATCGAAGCGACAAACTGGTCAAGCGGTTGCTCGACCGAATTGAGCAAAGATTGCTTTCGAGAAAATGATGTCAGCAAACCGATGAATGAATTTACGCTACAAAGCCCTTTTAAAACGGTTGATGAACAACAGAAGGCTGTTCAGGATCTCGTTAAGGGCGTGACTCATGGCTTTCCTTCTCAGGTGCTTTTGGGAGTCACGGGCAGTGGGAAAACCTTCACACTGGCCAATGTGATTGCGCAGATTAACCGGCCTACGCTTGTTATTTCCCACAACAAGACACTGGCCGCGCAACTTTATAGTGAGTTTAAGTCATTCTTTCCACATAATGCTGTTGAATATTTTGTAAGTTATTACGATTATTACCAGCCTGAAGCTTATATTCCACAAACCGATGTTTATATAGAGAAAGACTCCTCCGTTAACGACCGGTTGGATCGTCTACGCTTGGCTTCCACGACATCCCTTATGTCTCGACGCGACACAATCATTGTGGCCAGCGTTTCGTGTATTTATAATTTGGGCTCACCAGATGATTATCAGGAATATTTAGTGCGCTTAAAAAAAGGACAGACCGTCGATCGCGATCAGGTGTTGGGGAGCTTGATTGGAATTCAGTACGAGCGCAATGACTATGAATTTTCTCGCGGGAAAATGCGCGTCCGCGGCGATATTCTCGAAGTTTTCCCCGCGTATCGTCAAGATGCCTTACGCATTGAATTCTTTGGAGATGAGATTGAGCGGATTTCCCAAATTAATCCGGTATCCGGTGATCGGATCGCTGAATTGGAGCAGACGGCCATTTATCCAGCCAAGCATTTTATTGTTTCTCCGCCCCGGTTAGAAAGTGCCCTGCAAGACATCCGAAAGGAGCTGGATGAAAGGTTGGCGGTATTAAATACTCAAGGTAAGTTGGTCGAGGCACAGCGGCTTCAATCTAGAACTAAATATGATATGGAAATGATGAAGGAGATGGGATACTGCAAAGGCATTGAAAATTATTCTCGTGTTCTTTCAGGTCGACCAGCCGGTGCAAGACCCTTTTGTCTTATTGATTATTTTCCAAAGGATTTTGTGACGATCATTGATGAATCTCATGTCACTATTCCACAGCTCAATGGAATGTACGAAGGTGACCGGTCGCGCAAGCAAATGCTGGTTGAGCATGGTTTTAGGCTTCCGTCTTGTCTGGACAATCGACCATTAAAATTTCATGAGTTTAAGGACGTAATCGGACAGATGATTTACGTTTCCGCCACCCCCGCCGAATATGAATTGAAGGGATCTCAAGGGCATGTGGTTGAGCAAATCATTCGCCCGACCGGAATTGTTGATCCGCCCATTGAGGTTAGATCTACGGCAGGTCAAGTGGATGATCTGCTGCAGGAAATTCGTCTGCGCGTAGAAAGAAAGGAACGCGTTTTAGTCACTACGTTGACCAAGCGGATGTCGGAGGATTTGACGGAGTATCTGGAGGAATCTGGCATTAAGGTCAAGTATCTGCATTCTGATATTGAAACGATTGACCGGGCGAAAATCTTGCACGATTTGCGCATCAATAAGTTTGATTGTCTGGTCGGTGTAAATTTGTTGCGCGAAGGGCTTGATCTTCCGGAAGTGTCTTTGGTTGCTATCTTAGATGCGGATAAGCAGGGGTTTTTGCGCTCGCAAACGTCTTTGATTCAAACAGCGGGCCGGGCAGCTCGAAATATCCATGGGGTGGTTATAATGTATGCGGATACAATTAGTCCTGCGATGAAATTTACCATTTCAGAATGCGATCGTCGTCGTAAAATTCAGTTGGAATTTAATAAGAAGTATGGGATTACTCCAACCACTATTAAAAAGGCCATTCAAGACGGTATTGATCAGCTGGCCGAGGCCGATGAGCTTGTTATGGATGCAGCCGGTCAAGATGAAGAGGAATTTGCGTTTTCAAATATGATTACTGATCTTGAGCGTCAAATGGAAGCCGCTGCTCGTAATCTGGAATTTGAAAAGGCGGCCAAGATAAGAGACAGGATTAGTTTGTTAAACGCTTCCGCGGGTCGATTAGATCCCAAGCAAAAGTCTTCTGGGAGGATTGATGTCTAAAGGTAAGAGCGTGCATTTAACGGTGGATATCGGCAATACAACTATCGCCTTTGCTGTCATGAATGATCATCAGGTGTTTTGTGTTGATCGCATTGACTCGCAGATCAGGCGAGAGTCATTGCGTTTACAGTTAGGAGGCTTATTGCGTCGCTATCTTCGTAGTTACGGTCCCATCCAAGTTACTGTTGTTTGCAGTGTGGTTCCCCGCTTGTCACATTTTGTTTGTATGTCTATACAAAGGGAGTTCAGGTGCGAGGTGAGGGTTGTAGGAGAGACTCTTACAGTGCCCATGGTGAACCGATATCGTAAACCCCAGCAGGTGGGGCAGGACAGGCTTGTCGGCGCTTTTGCGGCGTTTCAATTGTATGGGAGTCCGGTTATTGTAATCGACCTGGGGACGGCTATTACTTTCGATGCCGTGTCTGGCAAAGGAGAATATCTAGGTGGCGTCATTGTTCCCGGCATTCGACTTTCGGCAGAAGTACTCTTTCAAAAGACAGCTTTATTGCCAAAAATTAATATTGAGGCTCCCTGTTCGGTTATTGGCAGGAGTACTCAGGAAAGTATCTTGAGTGGTCTTTTTTATGGATATGGATGTTTGTGCCGTGGGTTGATTGAATTAATGGTCAAACAGATGGAAGGACGCCCTTATATCGTTATGACTGGAGGGCATACGCAACTCATGAAAAAGTTTATTAAGGGAGTGTCGGGCCTTGGTAGCAAAGAGTCTTTTGATTTTCGGGATCTAACTCGGCAAACCAAGAGGCGGACAATAAGCAGAAAAGATCCTGTGCGATTTATCATTGATGAGCATCTGGTGTTTAAGGGAATGGGTCTTTTGTTGAGTTCAATAGAATCGTGTTCTTGTGTTAAACCTCGTCGGTAATCTTTCCAAATTACAAAATTCTGCTGAAAAAATCCTTGACAGATTTTGAGAAATTGTTATATTGGCACTCTAAATTAGTTAGTGCTAAATTTCATTAGCTTTTTACATCAAATAAACATGATTGACCTTCAAGGAGGTGTGGTAATGGAAATTAAACCATTAGGAGACAGAATTGTAGTTCAGCCGTTAGAAGCTGAAGAAGTCACAAAGGGCGGAATCATTCTTCCCGATACAGCTAAAGAAAAGCCGCACGAAGGAAAGATTGTATCCGTCGGTCGCGGTAAGGTTTTAGAAAACGGCCAGATCCAGGCATTAGAGCTCAAAGTCGGGGATCGAATTTTGTACGGAAAATACAGCGGCAATGAGATCAAGACTAAAGACGGTAAAGAGCTTTTGATCATGCGTGAAGAAGATGTTTTGGCTATCGTAAAATAATTATCGACTTTCTAAATTCCTAAGGGGGACACATTTTATGGCAAAACAATTACTTTTTGATGATGAAGCAAGACGTAAAATTTTACGTGGGGTTGAGCAGTTGGCCCGCGCAGTCAAAGTTACGCTGGGTCCTAAAGGCCGCAATGTTGTTTTAGATAAAAAATTTGGTTCTCCGACGGTAACAAAAGACGGTGTGTCGGTTGCGAAGGAAATTGAATTGGAAGACCCGTTTGAAAATATGGGTGCCCAAATGGTCAAGGAAGTTGCTGAAAAAACTTCTGACTTGGCGGGAGATGGAACGACCACAGCGACAGTCTTGGCCGAAGCTATCTACAAAGAAGGTTTAAAGAATGTCACGGCAGGCGCCAATCCCATGGCTTTAAAACGCGGTATTGACAAAGCTGTCGAAGCGGCTGTCGAAAAGTTGTCCAAGCTGTCTAAAAAAGTTGACCTTAAAAATTCGAAGGAAGTGGAGCAGGTTGCCACCATCGCGGCTAACAGCGATAGTATTATCGGTAAAAAGATTGCCGAGGCTTTCGAAGCGGTTGGAAAAGATGGTGTCATTACGGTCGAAGAATCTAAGACCATCAATACGGAATTAAAGATTGTTGAAGGGATGCAGTTTGACCAAGGATATTTATCTCCGTATTTCTCAACCGATATGGAGAAAATGGTTTGTACTTATGAAGATGTTTTGATTCTACCTTATGAAAAGAAAATTTCCAATATCAAGGAAATGCTTCCGC
>JAEUSC010000332.1 GCA_016789035.1 Candidatus Omnitrophota bacterium | reverse complement strand
ATTGCTTGGAAACCTCATCACGAAGCCGCATGATGATTTCAAGTTCACGATTCGTAGGCATTACCTGTCTTTTCCTTCTTTTTCTTTAATCCTGATCAATTCCAGTTCGATGATTTCCATTGCCCTGATAAACTTAAGCGGCTGATCACGCCAGCCGCCCGGATTCGGTAAGAAACCCCGATTGTAAAATATGAACGCCCTTAAATATTCCCAGCTACTTGGCGTTATTTTCTTAACTGGACAGCCTTTGAATGTTTCATCACCAAAATTCCAATCGCTGTTTTCACATTCATCTTGGTTACAGACATTCTTTTGGCCTTTGAGTTTCGGGCAATCCAGCTGACCTCGTGCATAAGTCAACCAGATTGCCATTCTTAGTTTTTTGAGTCGTCCTCTTGAAACTTATCCTCGTTCCAAATAATTTCAGCCAACTCGGTTTTTAAATTGCTGGGTAACATGTCTAATATCTGGTCGGTGACACCCTCAATAAGTTTTCCGCCGAAATGTCCGTTGTTTGTTTCAAACTTGACCTGTTCTTTTGTTTTAGGATGAAGCAATCCTTCCATCCCTTTTAAACCGTATTTAACAATCAGATGATTACGCTTGCCCAAACTGAAATTCACTTTTGGTTTATCGTTAGGGTTCTTGGGGTCGATATCAAATGAACTGGTGCAATCCTCAATGGCATTGCGGACAGTTGGATCCAATATCCCGAGCGTAAAAACGGTCGGATTTGATTGATCAGGGTCGTTGGGGGATTTGTAAGTTTTTGTTTCGTTGCGATCAATTCCTGTAAACATTTTTAATCCTCCTTTTTAGATGCACAATAAAGCCCACTCATCGTTACCGGGAAGTAACGAACCGTTTAAATCAAATGAAGTCTTAGCAACAGCGATGCCGTCCCGACTTTCATCCTCAACCTTTGTGTATTGAGCTTTCGGCGCATAAAATCTGAACTTATTGCCGCTCACGGTTCCCCAGGTCGTATCAAGAACCATCTCTGTTGCGCTAAACCACTTTGTATGGAAATCGTAAGTGGCCACCAATACCATTTCCGGATCGAATGAACCGTTAACATCACGATCCGTAATTAAGAACGACAAAATACCACGGTCATTATTAACATCATCGCGGGCGGCCAATTTGTTCTCCATGTTGATTTCAAGCGATGAAATCTTGGCTGAATAAGCATCCATCGAGAATGCCGCATTAATAAAGGCCGGCGGCTTGGTTGTTTCATACACGGGGGCGGTAAATAAAGCGGTGTCTGCGATACCGGCCTCAACACCCATAAAGTCAAAATTAACCATGACCGGTTCACCGCTTTTGAAATTGATTTTGAATTTACCGCGACATCCTCTTAATAGTTTTCTGATACCGTCTTCATATCCAGACATGGTTTGACTAGGAATAAGATCAGTCAGGGGTTCGACCACGTTTCCAATTGTGGTTGCAGAAGATGATGTGGTGGCGGTCGCCCCTGATGTACCACCGGTAATCACTTCCCCGCTTTGAAGCGTTCCAGAAATAATCACATACATGACGGCACTTGCACCGTTGGCGGTATTAACAATAACTCGCCCTTTACCGGCAGATGTGCCACCGGTAATCGTTTCGCCATGCTGGAAAGGTCCGGCGGTTACTGCGCCGATGTTGATTGATTTAAGAAGATTGACCGCGCATCCGCAGTTCTGAAAATGTTTGCCCCAATCGGGAGCAGTTGCCGCAGAACCGGAACCGCGCAACTCTAAACCAAAACTCAATGCACCGGGACGTTTACCAACCACCTTGCTGATATTTGTAAAGGTAAGTCTCGCTGGATCCCTATTAAACATCTCTGGGTCGAAACTGATACGCGGGTTATAAGCAAGTGTCTTGGCATCTGCAACCGCTAATGATTCCGCTGTGCCTTCCACCGCCTCAATCTTTGAAACAACTTGTCTTTTTCGTGTAAGCATTTTTAAAACCTCCTCTTAAGCAATGGATGGATCCGACTGTGTGTGCTGATATAAAACTTCAAGTTCGATAGTCAGACCCGCATGTGGCTGACCTTCGACCGTTTCAAATGGAACATTACTCTTTATATTTGTGTCAATCGCATACCCGCCGCGTGTGTTATCGATCATCAAAGCTTTTTCGATATCTCCCAAAATGCCGCTCAATACGGTATCTGTCGCCGCGGAATCAGCTTCATCCTGCCGAATCCAAACATCCAAATAAACTGACAATCGGCAGGTAAAATAAGGATTAGGCGACATTTCTTTTTCCTCTTGTCCCGCATTAACCACAATGCAGGGAACCAAACGCAATGCATTGCCCCGCTTATCCCACCTCTGGACGCTTGCAATCGTATTGGCATAACCATTGGAAGTAGTGATTGACTCCAAGGTTGTCTTAATATTTGCCAAAATACGTTCTCTGATTGTCATCTAACCTTCTCCAAAGTGTTTTGAATCGATTTGTTGAGAATATTGATTCGCTCGTTTTGCATATCATCCCAAGTCTTAAAAAATCCTAACCGTGGCCGGATACGGATTTGATTCTTTAAAACGAATAACGGTAAAATGCTTCTGACCTTCTGCTTTACCTTTGCCAAAAATGTTTTGCCCCGTAATTTGACCGGAATAACATTTTTAAGTAATCGCGGCTGACGATATTGCTTCTTAAGTCGGCCATCTGATGTAAAGAGTTCAGTCCGCGCAGATAAAGGTACCGCTAGTTTTGAGCCTCCGGGATTCTTAATGATCCCGCCTTGCTCATGTAATCGTGAAATCTTCGAGTCCGAGAAAATCACCATCCCCATGCCTTCAATGGTTTGTGACACAAGCGATGCTCGTCGAAAATGGGAAAAAATCCCATGCGGGCGTGCTTTAACGCCCGGTGGTCCCTGCAATCGTGTTTGATAAAACTGCTTTAAGAACTTCTTGCTAATGTGATCCATGCCATCACCCAGCTCATTCTTTAAGTCTTTAGGAAATAGCCGGAGTGCTGTTTCGAAATTCTTTGTATTAATTTCTGCCGTTAATTCACTCATTTCTGTACCAATAAATGCCACATGCCGTCATCTTCACCTAAGATGTCTACAACAACAAAATTCACATCAATCCCGCCTAAAACCTCGGGGAACAAAACTTCATCGCCGCCTTTATTGACGGATGAAACCCCATATGTTTCGTGATTAGCGATAAAAATCTCAATCTGGTTTTGTAAGGTACGCCCAGATTCTTCCCCGCCGGGAATCAGCCGCTTACGACTAATGACCGCCTTAATTGTTTTGGGGCTGCCATTTTTGGCTGTATATTGAATCGCTTCGGCAAATTCATCCGGCGTTAAAAAACAATTCAATGCATCTTTGTTAAGATTATCTTTAAAACTCATTTCCTATAACCCCGAGGGCGTTGCCGCCCCCGGGATCTCCTTAGGTTTAGACGACTTTTAAAAGATGACCGAAATACTTATCAAGCAATATCTCGTCGGTGTGCTGACGAGAACGAAATACATCCGACCGGATAGACTCATCACGGTATTGCTCAACCATCACATTCTCTGGGCTGTCGTTTGCCCAAAGGAACGTGCGTCCGATAGATGGTTGGGTTGGATCCTGACCATCTTGAGCGCAAAGAGCCAACATGACATAAGTTGACCCCCAGATGTCTGCCCCAGAGAACGCCTGACCTTCCTTTGCACTGTTCTTAATCGCATTTGCAATCAGGACATTCTGCACGCCAAAGAGGTCTTTTAAGGCGTTGATAATCTCGGCCTCTGTCGGACGGGCTGTATACTTAATGGCATCCTTAATCCCATTGTTGTTTAAACAGAGATTAAGATTTGTGTAGCTCATCAGGAGCGTATTGGGCAACAGGCCACAATTTGTCCTGATCTTTGCTTTGCCATCTCTTATAGTTTTGATGATGTCTTTGGTTGGGTCGCTCCACGGATTCGATCCAGAAACGTCCGTCAATAAAGCCGCACCAGTAAAAATGCTGGTATTGATGGCCGTTGAAGCAATCCTCGCTTCCTGCCCGCGAAGAACGATGTTCATGGCTGCTTTGGAAACAGCCAATTCCGCATCAAAATCCTTCACGTAATTCTTGCGTTCACCGTCATCCAAAGGCATTTCAAAACCGTTCTCCTCACAGCTATACGCAACATCCCGGGCGCCAATGCTTCCGCGATTGTATTTGCCGTTAGGAGCGCGCTTTGTATCAGGCGTTTGTGTCAAACTCTCGCGTGTGATCGCTGAAAAGTTCGCGGCCTTTTGCGGGGTTTTAAAAATTGGAAACAACTTCGTTCCAATAAAATCACCGGCATCTTGGACGTACTCCTCAATGGCCGCGCCCAAATCCAACCTCGGAACTGCTCTGACTCCTACTTGATCTACTCCCATTTGAAACCTCCTATTTTTAGATAACTGACATTATGTGTTTTTTAGCTGACTTTAACTGCCATAACAAAGATGTCGAATGCCGCGGCCGCGCTGGCGTTGACTTTCAAAGCCGTGGTAACCAAAACATCTTTTTGTGCGTTGATAATATCCCCGCCCAGCACAATGGCATCGTTGGTCGTACCCTTTGCCTTCACAGCAGAAGCGTCAGTGCTGACATTAACCAGCTTGACGTTGGCCGCTGTGGTATCGCGGGAGATAATCCACCAATTGATAATCCGGAACTTATACGGTGCGGTCACAATTACCGGTGATGTGGTCGCATCCGTAATACCCTGCTTGGCAAAAATTACAGGAACCGACCCGTTAGCGGTTGGATCGCCAATCGCGGTCGTAGCCCCATCAATGGCACCGGCTACGCCGTTATTTTGGAAACATTCAATGATGTCCCCATCCGCAGTGGCCGCTTCCAAAGCAACGCCTTGTGCAACACCGGAAGCCGAAGCGGAAACTTTCCCGCCAAGGGCACCATAAATCGTTACACCTGCGGTAATAGCTCCGTTGGCAACCATCTTGTAAGTGCGAGAGGCAGACCTTAAATTAACTGCCACGGCATCGCCGCTTACAGCCTTACGCGCTGTGACACCGATAAATTCTTCACCGGCATCCGCATAAACGACATTACCGCTGGAAAGTTTTACACGGCGGTATGCTTCCAAATCCGTACCTGCAATAAATGCTTTTGAGCCTAAGTTTTCTTGAGACATTGCACTCCTCCTATTTTTGAGATAATTAAATTGTTATTTCTGTCTTGGTTCCGCCGTTTTACTCAATGCTTCTTGAAGACTGCATTTGTGTTCCTTTTGATACTCACGGGCAGTTTCCAAGTGGCTTTTCTTCTGTGGTGTTGCTTCCTGATCAGCACCGGGTGCCTTGTTCGCGTTCTGCTTTAAATCCTCAAGACGCTTACCGCGCATGGCCGCTAAACTTGCGTCTAAGGTCTTGCCGCTATCGATGGATTCCTCAACAATGGGGTCCATACCCATGCCTGCAAATTCCTTGTGCGCCGTTTTGACAATAGTCGAACAACGCAAACGCTCATCCTTAATGGCCTCACTTTGTAAAGCCGAAACCATGTCGGGATGATCCTTCTTTAATTCCTCCACCGATAAGACTTTTGCATCCATTGAAACCTCCTCTTTTAGAACTTCAGTTTTATTGTTTATGTCAACCCGATTGGTTCTGTATCTCTCCAAGAAAGAAATCACATACTCCAGCGCGTCGGGATTATCGAGAAGTTTGTTCATAAACTCGGTGGCTTTGGCCGACAGCTCAACACTCGAATTAAAATGTTTGTTGAACATGCCGTCATTAGCCGCCGGATCATCTACAACATCAACCGCCATTAAAGAACTGACCCGAAGTTTTGGCGGTAAATCTTTGCCGTCTTTTTTCTTTTTCTCATCGGCATATTCCAAGTCGGATTCCCCTAGCACAACTGACGTGCCAAAAGCCTCTGGATCCTTTTCCGCTAAATCCAAAACGTATGAAGCAATATCCCCATCAGGTGTTTCATATGCTGTTTTGCTTATAAAAAGATCAGCCCGGGCAATACCACCGTCTTTCCTAAAATTCTTGGCCCTGCCGATAAATGTGCCTAAGGCCGTACTGCTCATATTCGGATGTCCGAAACGTGACTTTAAACCCAACTGAACTTTGTTGCCCGCCTCCACAATCTGCGACAAAGTTGTCTCGTCAATTTCCCATCCGCGCATGTCTTTAACATTTCCCTGCGTCATGACTGCAAAACCACGGATGACACCTTTATATTTGTCATCCTCATAAGCGCGGTCGATGCCAGACTTTCCTTCCTTAATCCCGAAAGCTGTTTCGAGCCTTCTTTGAGCGTTTTTTATTTCGTTCATCTTTGCCCTCTTTTTCTATAACCACGACTGAAACGTCTTTTGCCATCTCCATGCAAGTCGGGTTAATTACTGACACTTTGATCTTCTTGACTGACATTTTGCCCCTTAGGTTTCTTATCGCTTGTCGCATTTGAAGAAGCACTCCCCTTGTCTGCTGTCATATCCACGTCGTATTTAGTTTCCAAATCTTTGATCTTCTTAAGTTCACGAGCGCGTTGTTCTAAGTTTTCTTCCCAGTCTTGACCTTGCGCGGCTGCTTCTTCTGCCAGCGTGGAGAGATTGTTATTTACTGCCTCTGTTGATGCTTTGACTTCATTCTCCGGATCCACCCACTGCCATCCCGGGGCTATCCATCGGGTCCGTACATACGCATCGCGGTTTTGATAAAAATCTAAAATCGGTAACTCCCCCTTGAGATAAGCTTCCTCAAGTAACATGACCAAAATGTGCTGACAAAGGTTCTCGGCAATAAACCGCTGTTGCATCATGAAAAATCTACGAGCTTCCAGCAATGCCGCGCGTGTATTGGAATAATTCGATCTTGAGAAATCTTTTGCCAAAATTTCGTAAGGGATGTTCAACCCTGCCGATATATCACGCAGAATTCTCTCCATGAACATTCCAAATGTTCCGCCTGGACGATTTGGATTAAAGGGTTGAATTTCCTCGTTCTCGTTTAAATACTCAATCATCGCGGGACTTAGTTCTTCGACCCGCTTGTTGTTCTCTGGCTTTGACCTTGCCAAACTCACCTCATAAGAATTGGTTTTCTTAATGAAGATGGCAAAACAGGCCGCAACCCGCGCGGCCACGATTTCCGCTTCCATATAATCCGCCCGATCTTTAAACATATTTAAAACAGGCGAAAAGAAAGGTTCCCCGCGTGTTTGACCTGAACGCTTTACGTGATAAAGATGGAAGATATTCGGATCGCCAATGTCATTGATCGCGGGGTACTTAATAAAGTTTTCACTCGAGTTGCTATAACGCCTGCCGTATAGAAAATCCCCGGGATGATTCTTTCTTATAAAATATGAAACTGGATCACCGTATTCCCCAACTTCAATACCTGCGCGGATATTCTTGTTAAACATCAAATCACTTGGCGTATCTAATCGATCAGATTCAATCGTTTGCAACACAAGTGAATATGGTCTGCGCTTCTTTGAATTAATCGCTCTAAGCGGAACAATAATTGACTCACCATTAATGAACCTTTGGCGTTCTGATAATTCTTCCAAACCATAAAAACTCAACCGATTGCCCGCATCCGCAAAAGGTACCCA
>JAEUSC010000311.1 GCA_016789035.1 Candidatus Omnitrophota bacterium | reverse complement strand
AACAAATAACGACTTTTTGGGTTTACGGATGCTGGTGAATACAGCAGCCAATACCAGCAACTTGACCCTTGGCGTCGCCACCACAGGTCTTGCCGCAAGCGACATTACCTTGAACGTCGGAAACACATCGGTGTTGACAGTCAACAGTCAAAGTGTATCCACCGACTCTTCCGTGAATGTTGGCATCGGTGTGGCCGCTCCCACCTACAAACTGCAAGTCAATGGCCCCATTGGAGGAGCTTTGGATCGATCAAGCCCCGGCTCTGTCGGCGAGCTTCAAGTCAACTGCACAACCGTTCCTGGAAAGTGCTACGCCGTCTACGCTCCGTAATAACTAATATACGATTGAATTCGCCAGCAACATATTTCGAAACGCTCTAAAGTATTGACAAGCTGTTCAAACTTCATCTATTCTTGAAAGGCAAAAGATACAATCTCCAAACCATTCTGAAGGCAATTGTTGATGCGAATACTGCATATCAGGCCTGCCGATCTTAACGAAGCGCTTCTATTTTTAAACAACGGACAGGAAACCCGCAAAACAGAAATTTTACACGTTATTCTTCAAAGACGCTCACCTGCGCAATCGACGGAACATTCCCTCCTTAGTCAGAATTCTCCAATTATTGTTCCAGATGTCAGATCCATTACTAATCAGCGTTACGACCAAAAACTTAGGGAAACCTTTAATGAACTGCTCAAAAGATACAGGCCGGATGTCATTCACATTCATGTTATATCCGGATTCAGCGTTCTTCCCATCCTTAACACAGCTTCAAACCTTAACATACACAAAGTTTTAACGCTTTATGATTATTCTTTTATAAGCCCCCGGAAAAGAAGGACTAATTTAGCCACAAAGACGTCTCTGGAAAGAAAAGAATACCATCGTAGAATCCGGTATATTCTAAATCAATCAGACGCCGTCGTCTGTACCAAACCCCAACAAAAGGAACTTCTTGAAAGGATTCACGGACCTAACTCAAAAATAATTCCTGTTCACAACGGCCCCACATACCAAACCATTTTGAAAAAGAAAACCCGATCCTTATTCTTAAAAGTCGGACACATCTGCAACAGCAAATGTTTATATTGCGTGGCCGGAATTGCGAATGAACCTTTTATCGATCTAAGCCTTTTAAAAAACAAACTGGAAGAAGTTTCTCCGGATTATGACCGCGTCGTTCTCACAGGCGGAGAACCCACCATGCATCCGCGATTCTTTGAACTTCTATACATCCTCTTTTATTTAGGACTTGAGATTGAAATCCAATCCAACATTCGCATTTTCAGCAGTCAGAAAATTGCGGCGCGAATAAAGAAGTTCAATCCTAAAATTACAGTTTGCATCAACAGCCATAAAGAAGATGTGTTTGACCTGCTGGCTGATGCCCGTGGCGCCTTTAAACAGACGGTTCGTGGAGCAATAAACTTAAGACAAGAAGCGATTGCCTTGGAAACTAAAATAATTATGACCCGTCAAAATTGCGACCACCTGCGAGACATCATAAGTTTTATTAAAGATCTTGGCATAAAATCGGTCATGCTGGTTTTTCCTACCCCTATGGGACTGGCCCGAGACAACTTCGCCAGGATTAATCCCCGGTATGAACAGATCATTCCGGCGATCCGGCAAGCGTTGCAATGGGGCTCGCAGCAAGGCATGCACATGTTGACGGAGAATGTTCCCCCTTGCATTTTGGGCGCCAGCTATCATTCCTACGATTCCCAATGCGAAGGGATGCTTGACGGAATCTATATGAACATCTCAAGAGGTTTGTACAACTGCAAAACAGAACGTAAGGACATCCAAAAAGTTAAGATTCCCGATTGTAATTCGTGCCGCCATTTCTTTGCCTGTGAAGGAGTTTACAGGGAATACATTAAAAATTTTGGCGGTAATGAATTTGTACCCGTCACTGTTTAACAACATCTTTCTCCTAGACGAATTTTTATGCGAATCATGCACGTCTCAACCCTTGAACACCATCCCTGCTTTTCAGACGCGATCTTTGAACAGGCGCTTAGACATGAAGTCATTTTCATTGTTCTTAATATCGTAAATTGCCCGTCCTATCAAATTCTTTCAAGAAAGACAGAAAATGGCGTTCACTATGTTCATATCGGCGTCGAAAATGACTTCGATTTTACCGATGCCCCGCAACTGGAATCCATGTTTCTGAATTTTGTTAAAAAAATTAAACCGGATGTCATTCACATTCAACTGTTTTCCGGAGTCAATGCCCTTGCGCTCTTGCGCGCCAGCTCCTTCACACCTGTCAAAAGAATCATCACGCTTCACATACACACGCTCTTCTGCGTCCCGGGAACCGCTTACGATAAAGGCCGTGTATGCCATTTAAAATCTTTGGATGAATGCGCCTGCGAGACGTGCCATTCGGTTGCTCGCACCCAAAAAATCTCCTTATCCCATTACAATCGGATTCGGGAATCCAGGCTCAAAGAGATCATTTCATTATCAGATAAAATTATTTGCTGTTCACATTGGCAAAAGGGAGTCCTTGATAAAATCAGCGGAATTGACAACAAGACAACGGTTCTCCATTATGGAATTAGCATTTCCCGCCGGCGGGCATTAAAGACAACCTTTGAACGCACCGAAATTGAGTCCGCAGGAATAAGCTGGAAACGGTTCTTGGGAAAAATCAAAGAAAACAAACTAGGAGAACAAATCGGCAATTCTCAGACTCGCCTGTTTCTTTCCAAAAACACAAGCCCAGAAAAACTCCAGCAGGTTTTCGGTAAAGACCTGGCCAAAATTAGATGTCTTTTACAAACGCCTTTAAAAAAGATTCAAAGGCGGCATACTCTACCCACATTTGGATATCTAGGCACACTTTGGGAATTTAAGGGGGTCGATGTTTTACTCGGGTGCGTTCAGAAACTACAGGATCTTAATTTTCAATTTCTCATGGGATTAAAGGCGGAAGAGACTGCTCAAAAGGATATGACTCAACTCAACGCGCTTCGACAATTCTCACAAATTAAGATCATCCTGAATTACGCGCGAAAGGATCTTTACGAAAAAGTCTTCAGCCAAATTGATTATCTTATCATCCCTTCATTCTGGGAAGAAACGGGCCCAATGACTCTTTTTGAATCCTTTTATTATAAAAAGCCCGTCATTATTGCTAATCGCCCTAGTCTTATCGAAAAGACGAAAGTCGGTGTAAACTCATTCGTCTTTCAAGATCCAGATTCCTTATGCCGTCTCATGAGGGAGATTATCGAAGGCCGCCTGTCGTTACCTGCGAAATTACGACGAGATTTTCCCGTTCAAAGCATCAAAGAATATACAAGAACCCTAGAAAACATTTACATAGAATAAAAACAATTCTAGGACATTGCAGGAAGTAATACGGACAGGCTTAAATAGACTGTGAGATTAGAGGCATTCAAAGAT
>JAEUSC010000330.1 GCA_016789035.1 Candidatus Omnitrophota bacterium | reverse complement strand
CGTGATCCGCTCCGTCGGACCAAAAAATGAAATCGACCAGCTATGTGTTCTTCTGGGATCGGAATCCTCCATTCAGCTCGAAAATATCCCCAGCGACCTGGTTTCCCGTCGCATGGTGATCACCAATCAAAAGGCGGTTGGAAAAACGATCCAGGAACTCAATCTGCGGCAGTCCTTCCGTGTCACAGCCACACGCATCAGCCATGACAATTTTGAACTCCCGGCCACCAACCACACGATTTTGTATTACGGGGACACCATCCAGGTGGTTGGTGAAAACGCCGACTTGGATCATTTTGCAAAATTTATCGGGGATTCACCCCACGCCTTAAATCATCCGTTTGTGCTGCCGGTCTTTGTGGGAACATTTCTGGGGATTCTGGTAGGACAGATTCCCATCCACGTCCCACATCTTCCGGCCCCCATCAAAATCGGATTGGCTGGCGGCCCGCTGATTGTTTCCATTCTGGCCAGCCGGCTGGGACGCTTCGGCCACGTGGTCTGGTATATGCCCACCAGCTCGAATTTGCTGATGCGAAAGTTCGGCATTTGCCTGTTTCTGGCCTGCGTTGGGCTTAAGTCAGGAGCGTCATTTATTCAAACCGTGTTTTCCGTTCAAGGCCTGATATGGTTTATATGGGGAACCTTGATTACCATGCTTCCCCTTCTTTTGGTCGGAGCCTATGCGCTATATAAAATGAAGCTCAATTACCTGACTGTGTGCGGACTCATGGCGGGAAGCGTCACCGGTCCGACAGCGCTTTTATTTGCGACCGGGCTGGCCCAAAGCAATGCCCAGACCGTGGCTTATTCAACCGTCTACCCGGTTGTGACCATTCTGAGAGTTATCAGCATTCAAATTCTGGCAATTGTCCTCTCGGCGGGATAATTTTTCATAACAACGCCGTCCGACTTCGTGATGCGAATTTACTCCTGCATCTTGCGTTGGATTATTTAAAAGCGTCCTGCATCTTATTCAAAACAGCCTTTTCTTCCGTGGAGACTTTGCCGATGCCAAGCACTCCGCCCGAAGCACCAGCCACCTTTTGGGCGCGCTGCAACAATTCCGTTTGAAGCGCAGAAAACTCCTGCGGCTGCATCACCCCGCGAATGGCCCGGATATAATCAATCCACACATCCAGCAAAGACGGCGCGGGAGGCTTACTTAACCAGGCCTCAAGAATTGCATAGTTGGGCGTTTGCGGTTTAATGCCCTGACTGGCCGCCGCCTCAAGCACTGCGGTTTTTTCCACGTCGCTTAATTGCCCATCGGCCCAGGCGACCGCAACCAAGGGAAAAATCATCAAAGATGCCAGACTGGCGGGTGACATGTTAAGCGCGATCAATTGATCCAACAACTTGGAATCGCGAATCCCTGAGACCTGCGTGAGCACCTCTTTGGTCTTTTGCATTTCTTCCAGCCTTTTTCGTTCCGCAATGAGCTTGTTGTCACGATCAATAAAAAACGCTTCTTCCAAACTTCGCCCCCGTTTAGCTAATGCATCATCCATATTGTTAATCCTCCTTAAATAACCAATCGTTAATAGTAGCGACACACCCACCGTTCGAACTGACAATGATTCTAGACCTCACGTCTTCCCTCGCGCAGAGGCACCCATGCCAATCTCTTTTCCATTAGGCGCAAAATAATAATCCGCCCTTTTGTAGAAATACCAAATGCCGATGTTATATCCGGTCATAATTTTCGCATCAATATAGTTGCACGTTGACACATGCGGATAATTTTTCACCAAAAGATTAACGGCCGTCCTGACCTGTTGCCTGCGAAAATCCTCATCGTCAAAAATAGGCCTTAATAACGTGGCCTCTAGCTCAAGGATCCTCACTTCTTTGAGGCTGCCGTCCGGTTGGGGGACACCTCTCAGCACAATCCGCGGCATGATTCTTCTAAGGGCCGTATTTTCCTCGAGAACATGCTTTTGCCGTATTAATAAATCGACCACCGGGCGCATAGGCTCGTCTTGTTTAGTTCCCGTAAATGTGCCTGCAATGATCAAAACCAGAAAGAGTCCTGTCAAAGTGAACGCTCTGATTTTTTTACTGGGATCGGATAAAAGACTGATCGTGTCCGCATGATAGGCATTCTCCCGGACCACAATACTCCCCACCATTAGATCATGGACCCCCTGCTTGAGCGGATGCAATGCAACCAAAAGACTGATCCCTATGAATAAAATAGCGACAAGCAATGAATAGAAGGACTGAAATGGAAAA
>JAEUSC010000228.1 GCA_016789035.1 Candidatus Omnitrophota bacterium | reverse complement strand
TACAAATGGCCCGCTGGCCGCCGCAGGCCATCTTCTCTTTAGATGGAGTGATAAAGATCCCCATAGGAATCAACCACAGAAGAAAAACAACAATGATAAGAATTCGAGTCCAGAAAAACATAGCCATCTTTTTAACAGAAATATTTTCTTATGTCAAACCCGCTACCATTTTTTAAAAATGAAAAAGGCGGCAACGACGATGAAAAAGAAACCGACCAGATAATTCCACTTCAAATCTTCTTTCAAATACACGACCGAAAAGGCACAAAATACGATGAGGGTTATGATTTCCTGAATCGTCTTTAACTGAGCTGCATTAAAATGCTCATGCCCCCAGCGATTGGCGGGAACCTGAAAGCAATATTCCACAAACGCAATCAGCCAACTGACCAAAATCACGATCCAAAGCGGAGAATTCTTAAACTTCAAATGTCCATACCACGCGATCGTCATAAAGATATTGGAGATCGTCAACAAAATGACTGTCATCATAAACGGTATTCCTCAAATGATAGGAGATTAAAACAGAAAATCCCGCGCACAAAAGTCACAACTAAAGTCTTTCGCATGCGGGATTCGAATATTTTATAACATTAACAATTATTTCTTTCCCAAAAGGGCGAACATTTTCTTTTTGTAAGCCTCCACCCCCGGTTGATCAAACGGATTCACATCCAGTAAGTACCCATGAATAGCAATGGCCTTCTCAAAGAAATAATACAGGTGCCCCAAATGAAAGGCATCGCCTTTGCACAGTGTTAAGGTCATATTCGGAACACCGCCTTCAAAATGCGCAGCGGCTGTGGCTTCATACGCTTTTTTATTAACATAATCGATTCCTTTACCGGCGACGTAATTAAATCCGTCAATGTCCTCGGCTTCAAAAGGAATCTCCACATCAAAACGGGGCTTATCAATCATTACAAATGTCTCAAAAATGTTTCGTTCTCCGTCCTGCATCAACTGGCCCATAGAATGCAAGTCCGTGGAGAAGATGAGTGACGCCGGGAAAATGCCCTTTCCGTTTTTTCCTTCGCTTTCACCAAACAACTGCTTAAACCATTCGGCCACGAAGAACATTTCCGGATAAAATGATGAAAGAACTTCGATCTTCTTCCCTTTCTTGTATAAAAGATAACGAAGAGCCGCGTATCGATAGGCCGTATTTTTTTCCAAGTCCATGACGCTGTATTCATTTTGTCCTTTCACAGCGCCCTCTACCAAACTTTTAATGTCAATTCCGGCCAAGGCCAGCGGAACCAGACCCACGGGGGTCAAGACAGAAAAACGTCCGCCCACATCATCAGGAATAACAAAACTACGGTAGCCAGATTTTTCAGCAATGGTCCGCAAAGCACCTTTCTTCTCGTCGGTCACACAGATAATCCGTTTCTTAAGTTCCTGGGCACTATAACGAGCTTCCAATGCTTTCTTGATGACTCGGAAAGCAACCGCAGGTTCGGTAGTCGTCCCTGATTTTGAAATCACAATGACGGTCACACGCTTGTCTTTAACGGTCTCAAGCAAGTTGTGAAGATAGTCCGAACTGATGTTGTGCCCAGCGTAATACACCGGAAGTTTCGAGACACCTCCTAAGAATTCAATTGTCGAACGGATACCCAAGTAAGATCCGCCAATTCCGATAGAAATCAAAACATCCGAGTGCGATTGCACTTCTTTGGCCAGCGCATTGAGTTCATTTAGAAATCCCTCTGTAATTCTAGAGGGTAAATCCAGCCAACCTAAGAAATCATTGCCCTTGCCTGACTTATGATGCAGTCCAAGATGTGCTGCCTGGACTTGTGCGGTCAGAGATGAAAGATCCGTGGGCTGAATAAAGCCTTTTAAATAATCGGTGTTTAATGTGATGCTCATGAGACTCCTTGGATGAGACAAAAGACAAAAGCCATAGATTGTTGACCATACCGGTCCGGTGTCTATGGTTGTTCGTCCATAGCCTCTGTTGGTTTTTCGTTAAAGTATTTGTACCAGCGGCGAAACGGCTTATAGAGATTTTCAATATCTAACGGCCGGCGGTGCGCGGATTTCCTGCACTCTTCGCTGCAACAGCCCTCCATTTGAATAGCCGCCTGACGATCGCAGATAAATAGCCTATTGCACTCCATGTTCGCACAATTGATATATGTATCGCAAGGAACACCGGATATGGCGCATTTAGAAATGGGCCCGCTCTCTTGAGGATTGACCTCCACTGCCATGCGGTCATCAAAAACGAAGCACTTGCCTTCAAAATGTTTTCCGCCCTGTTTTTGAGCGTAATTAATAATCCCACCATGCAGCTGATAAATAGTTTTGAACCCTTCAGCCTTCATGTACGTAGAAAACTTTTCGCAACGGATTCCACCGGTGCAATACATGAGAACTTTCTTGTTCTTATCAATGTTTTCGTTCTTCAGCCACTGCGGAAAGTCATAAAAATTCTCAACATCCGGGGCAATGGCACCTTTAAAACGGCCGATCCGACTTTCATAATTGTTGCGAACATCGATCAAAACATAATCTTTGTTTGCAGACTCCATGGCCTGACGCCACTCATGCGGCTCCAAATAACCTTCACCGCCGATCTTCTCGGGAATAGAAATGGGCGACTTTAACGCCACAATTTCCGGACGCGCGCGCACAATCAGACGCTCAAATGGAATCGTATCACACGATTCCTCTTTAAATTCAGTAGATTCAAAACCTTTGATCGATCTCAAATATTTCTTTTATTCTTGAATATTTTCAGAAGTCCCGCACATCGTCGCGTTTATGCCTTCGCTGGCGAGAAAGACGCGGCCTAAAAGACTCAACTGTTTGCATTGGGTACGATGCAAACGGCAAAGAATTTCTAACCGGGCAGGGTCGATAGGAGAAAACTGATAATAAAGGATAACTTGATACATGTTTAAGAAAATGGCTGTGCGTTGATCGTGCCGGCCGCACTCAGTGCTATTTACTTTTTGGGCGCTTCGAGAGTCTGATCATATTCCTTGCGACTCATGAGATTTCCGTCTTTGTATTCTTCCTGAGCGATTAATTGGCCTTGTTCATTGAATTCGCTGGCGCTGCCGCTTAAAACACCGTTGGCGTAATTCATTTGTTTCTGGACAACTCCGGACGGATAAAGAACTTTGGCGGGACCTTCTAATCGTCCGGCCTTAAATGTTGCCTCCCGCTCAAGCTCACCGGTCTCATAATATTTATAAAATCTGCCTTCTGTTTCATTGTCGACAAAATTGACACTCGTCTGGACTTTCCCATTCTGGTAAAACGTCTTTCCTTCCCCCTGACGCTTTCCATCCGCATAAACGGCAGTCGACGCTAAACCACCATCTTCATAAAATGTTTTGGCCGTACCATCGAGAACATAATTTCTGTAATTTTCCTCTCGGGAAACGATGCCGTTCTCGTAATATTCCCTGTAAGGACCATCCGCAGGTTTTCTATTACTGCTAGCGGCAAAACTAGAAACAGAAAAAACGGAGATAACAGCGATTAACAAAATGGTACGGATCATGGTTCCTCCTCAAAAATACGTTTAATTCTCAACAGTCTCAAGAGGAAGCTCTTGGACGTCGCAGGTGATTGCCTCATCAATAATAGCCCCACCCAAAACCACCTGCCCATGATAAAAAACCACAGACTGGCCGGGAGTGACTGACTTCTGAGGCACATCAAAGATCACCTTGGCCTTACCTTCATTGATGCAAGTCAGAAAGGCCTTAACTTCGGGCTGATTATAACGTATTCTCACCATCACCTCTAGCGTTTCTTGAGTAAAATTCATACTGACCAAATTCAATTGTCCGGCAATCAAGCCCTTGGCATATAACCGCGTAAGATTCCCCACATAGACGGTGTTGGTTGACTTTTCAATCTTATAAACGTAAACCGGATAACCCAACGCAATGCCCAGCTTATCCCGCTGTCCGATCGTGTAATAAGCAATTCCTTTGTGCTGACCAACCACACGACCCTCTTCGTCCTTAAAGGGCCCGGGAACCATCATTTCCTTACCCACCCGGTCCTCAAGAAATTTCTTATACCCGGCATCAGGGACAAAACAGATATCCTGACTTTCCGGTTTTTCAGCCGTATTCAGGTTGTACCGCTTGGCCAGTTCGCGAACATCCTGCTTGGTCATCCCTCCGAGGGGAAATAGCACTGAGGCGAGCGTTTCTTTCTTCATGCTGTACAGAAAGTAGGATTGATCTTTGCGGGGATCAACACCTTTCTTAAGTTCGAACATCTTGCGGTCATTGTTGTAATCAATAATGCCGTAATGTCCGGTGGCAATATAATCTCCGCCGAGGGATTTAACTTTGTCGTAAAGCGAACCGAATTTTAAATGCTGATTGCAGCGCACGCAGGGGTTGGGTGTGCGACCGTTGAGATATTCGTTGGTAAAATCTTCGATAATAAAATCATTGATGTCCTTGGCAAAGTTAAAAACGTAGTGGGGAATTCCTAAGATTTCAGCCGCCCTCTTGGCATCCTGAATACCATCGATGCCGCAACAGGAAGGCTTGGTGGAGTTAGGATGGGTGATGTTAAAACACATGGTAACCCCAACAACATTGTACCCTTCGTCCTTCACTAGACCGGCGACAACGGAGGAATCAACGCCGCCAGACATCGCGACAAAGACGGTGGTCTCTTTTTTGGACTTGTTGTTATGCATGATCATGACGTAACCTAAATTTCTTTAATTCGACGGGTGATCGTTTCGATCGCCGAATAAGTGACATTTAACAATTGGTCGAGTTCGCTTTTCTGAATCGACAACGGCGGCATGAGGACAATGACATTGCCTAACGGCCGTAAAATGACACCCTGCTTGC
>JAEUSC010000221.1 GCA_016789035.1 Candidatus Omnitrophota bacterium | reverse complement strand
AACTTCAGGAACAGCGGGAGCCGTTTCCGGCGTCGCTGTTAAGGCTCTTCCGGACTTCAAGAAATGGGGCAACATAGAACGACAGCCCATGAACAATGTCCGCAAGAAAACAGCAGAACATCTCTCCTACGCCTGGCAGTCGATCCCGCATGTCACACAATTTGATAAAGCGGATGTCACCGAACTTGAAAAATTGCGCAAACGCCTGACAACCAAGGAAAAGAAAATGTCAATCACCCCATTTATCATCAAGGTGGTTGCGGCGGCATTGAAAAATTTTCCGCAGTTTAACGCCTCAGTCGACATGACAACAAACGAAATCGTCTTAAAGAAATATATCAACATCGGGGTCGCCGTTGACACAGACAGAGGATTGATTGTCCCTGTTTTGAAAAACGTTGACCAAATGAGCATTCCTCAAATTTCCGATGAATTAACAGCAATTGCAGAACGGGCACGCAATAAAAAGACCACGATGGAAGAAATGCAAGGCGGATCTTTTACCATTTCCAATTTGGGCGGTATCGGCGGCACAAGCTTTACGCCGATCGTCAATTGGCCGGAAGTGGCGATCCTGGGAATTTCACGCGGAGCCATGGAGCCGGTTTATTCAGAAGGTCAGTTTGTCCCGCGGCTCATGCTGCCCTTGTCACTGTCGTATGATCATCGCCTCATCGATGGCGCCGATGGCGCTCGTTTCATGCGATGGATCTGTGATGCGATTCAGCAGCCGTTTTTATTAGACATTCAGAAATAACGAATAAGGAACTCTATGGATAATACTCCCATCAAATTAGTTGTCATCGGCGCCGGTCCTGGCGGTTATGCAGCAGCATTCTTAGCCGCCGACATGGGTATGCAAGTCACTCTCATTGATAAAGAAGAAAATCCCGGTGGCGTTTGCGTTTACCGCGGCTGCATTCCATCCAAAGCCCTCTTGCATGCAGCAAAAGTCTTGAATGAAGCGCACGAAATTGAAAACATCGGTATCACCTTTTCCAAGCCCAACATTGATCTGAACAAACTGCGTGCCTGGAAAAACAGTGTGGTCACCCGTTTAACTAGCGGCACAGGACAATTGCGCAAACAACGAAAAATCACGAACATCCAAGGAACGGCCAAATTTCTTAATTCCACAAGCCTGGAAGTCACAACCGTGGACGGCAAAACACAAACCGTCACTTTCGACAAGGCGATTGTTGCAACCGGCTCCCGTCCGGCCACAATTCCTACACTACCAAAATCAAAAAACATTTTAGATTCTACCGCTGCCCTGGACTTGGAAAACGTGCCCGAGAAACTTTTAACGATTGGCGGCGGATACATTGGCCTCGAATTAAGCACGGTGTATGATGCGCTCGGCTCGAAGGTCACTGTCGTTGAAATGATGCCCCAGCTTTTGACCGGCGCAGACCGCGATCTGGCCAACATTCTTATCAAACGCATTGAATCCAAGTTTTCCAAGGTCATGACCTCCACCAAAGTCTTAAAAGTTGAAGAAATTTCCTCGGGCCTTAAGGTCACTTTTGAAGACGGTGAAGGCAAACAATTCACCGATGAATTCGGTAAAATCCTGGTGTCCATCGGCCGCCGCCCCAACACTGAGAATATCGGATTGGAAAATACCAAGGCCAAGGTGACCGAGCGCGGGTTCGTCAAGGTCAACGCTCAGTTAAAAACCGACGACGACAACATTTATGCCATTGGCGACATCGCCGGAAATCCCATGCTCGCCCACAAAGCGTCACACGAAGGTCGCACGGCGGTTGAAGCCATTGCCGGACACAAAGTCGCCTTCGAACCGCAAGCCATCCCTGCGGTTGTCTTTACTGATCCCGAAGTGGCCTGGTGCGGATTAACAGAATTAGAAGCCAAAGACAAAGGATTGGAAGTTCAGGTGGTGAAATTTCCGTGGGGCGCCTCCGGCCGCGCAATCACTCTGGAACGCGTAGACGGGCTGACCAAACTCATTATCGACACCAAGACCGAACGCATTTTAGGAATGGGAATTGTGGGTGTGGGTGCCGGCGAACTCATTTCGGAAGGCGTTTTGGCCGTTGAAATGGGCGCGGTGGTTTCCGACATCAAGCTTTCCATCCACCCTCACCCGACGATCTCGGAAACGGTCATGGAATCGGCCGAAAACTTCTTTGGAACAGCCACTCACTTCTATCGTCCGCGTAAATCGTAAATTCCAGCCGCACTGCTCTTGAAAGGTAGTGCGGCTTTCTATAAGCCCTCGACAATTCTCTTCCCCCAAATAATACCGCGTTTTTCAATCCGCTCATGCAAGAACGCGGAAAACAGATATGTCACCGTCGTTGTCAGTGCAAATAAAATCAAAAAGCGCAGAATTCCCGGCAGGCTATTAAACATTTGGTAACGCGAACACCCATACGCCAATGGCATCATGACCCCCATATGCAGAAGATACGCCGGGTACGACATGTCCGCAAGCCATGTGGCCAATCGGCTGCTTAACATTTTTGAGACACCAGCTAAAGGTTTACCAATCGTAGAAGGATTTAATAAAGCGGTCATCACAACAACGATAAGCAGGACGAACCGCTCTTGCGTTAACCATGCCAACCAAAAGGCCAGCCCCAAAGCTATAACGGCTTTCAAACGATCGCTTCGGTAACGATTAAAAAGCGCCAAGAGCATGCCCATCAAGAAAAAATGCAAACCCATAGGTAAAACCGTGGGCTTTTGATACCCATCGTGATACAGAAAGGCATTGATTTTATGACAAACGAAATAAAGGCCAATGGTTGAGACTACGAAATAGTATCGTCGAAATAGCAGCATTAAAAACGGAAACGCCCAATAAAACTGCATCTCAAGAGTGATACTCCAGTCCGGCATTGTGGTACGTACGGCATAGCTTTTGAACAATCCATATACAAATGTGAAATGCGCAAGGATATTTTGCCAGCTGTAATCAAGAAAGCGAAACGGATCCGTATATGTCTCTGGAAAGATCTCAGCCAGTTGCAGGCGCCATTGGGCCATTGCCGGTCCCCAGGCGAAGAAAGCCACTAGCAAAAAGTAGTATAGCGGGGCAATACGAAAAAAGCGGCGAACATAAAATTTGAACCATGTCTTAGGAGCCCCCCAAGGTTCCCGGTCTTCCCTTAAATAATAATGATAGGCCATCAAAAAACCCGAAAGGATCATAAAAAGATCGACCGCAATGTCTCCCCGGCTTAAATATTTGATGTCATGACTGGACAGGTCTAAACTGTGGGCAATAATCACCCAGACGGCAGCCAGACCACGCAGCCCGTCGAGAAAAGGCAAACGGTCTTCTTTAATGGGAATTGTCTGTGGTTCTAATAGGGGTGTTCTTGTCACGCGCGCGTTATTCGTCATTCATCCGTAACTGACACAGCTACCGATTCCATGTTACACATAAAATCGGTTCGACCGATTGTTTCTTTAGCGGAAAATGACCCCGTTTCTAACAGGAATATCTGCGCGGTCTTCCGCCAAGCCGTCTGAGTTCATGTTCTAATTTAAGACTAAACTGCGAAAATCCATTCTCCATCATCTGCAGCTTTTCGTATTCGATGCCGCCTAGCCTCACATACTCACGGACCTTCTCCAGCTCACCGTCGTCGAACCATGTTCCGTGATGGTGACAGACATCAACGATCACACCGGAGTGGGAACCCCATATTTTACGGTTCATCAACTGTCCGCAGTCAGGACAGGGAACATAACGCGTGTCCCGCGGCCAATCGCAGGATTTATAAACAAACCGGAACCGGCGTAGGTGGTCAACGCTGAAAGCCATCGGCCCGATCTCCAGGGCAATTTTCTCTGCAAGAATATTTACCCATAGGCCATTACATATTGTGCAATGCTTGATAATTCCTCTCTCCAGCTCATGCGCCGTAAGGGCCGTCCTACATTTAGGACATTGTCCGGTGCGTTTTAAACACTCTGTCAGCAACATACTAACCTCTAAAATATGGACTATCGCTATTTGCTCCGGTGGGACGGGGCCTTATCGAAGGATTGAAGTATAACATGTCAATATAATGCTATCAATGCAATATTTGGCACAAAAACACCAACCTGCACCACCCCCGGGGAGTGGCGTGGTCAGAGCTACTGATGCGGCACTTTACGGATTTTAGCGACGTCATACCCCCAACGGGCAACATCCGCCAGGAAACGCGCGTAATCTTCCTCGGGAATGGAAGACGTCCGAGCCATCAGCCAAACATAATCACGCTTATTGCGTCCGATGACCGTTCGCTGGTAATCCTCGCTTAAGCCAATGATCAAATACTCGGCCTTAATGGGCCAAATAAATTGCATGGCCCAGGTGGAGTTATGAACCGCGTCCCGTACAAATCCTCGAGGGTTGTAGCGTTTAACAGGACCGTCATTGCTCCCCTGATTAAATGTCAAGACGGTATTGATCGAACCGTCAGGCAACAGACTGTATTCTTCGGTCTCATTGTAGGCCTTGGCTTCGATAAAAACTGGAATGGCAGCAATGACGTACCACTTTCCCATAAAACGGTTAAGGTCCACTCCCTGGACGGTTTCCAGCCTAGGCTGAACACGTGCACAGCCTGTCAAGAACACCAAGGCGCAAACAACCCAAAGATAACCGATGCGTTGCGCTGATACCAGAAAATTAGGCTTATGCATTTAACGGCTCCTTTTCAAACAAAGCTCAGATCAACATAGGCTTTCTCATAGCCAATCATTGTCACGAAAAACATGGGAGGTCATTCATTCGCAATTATGAAATTATTACACTATATCCGCTATTTTATCCAGCTTTAGGATAAGAATTAAGACTTACCACCCGCAGAGAAAAAATTGGGTAGACCAGCTCCAGTGTAATTTATCCATCACAGGCGTCACAAAAAAGGACAGACACCATTGGTGTCTGTCCTTCGATATGATCTTACAAACACCTACGTCGCTGGATCCGGGAAAGGTGCGGAAACCATCTTTCGCCCAGAGACATTTGTAAGACAGAAACGATTTAACCATTTAGAATCATAACAACTCTTGCATGAGCCCACGATGAAAGCGGCATTAAAAAGGATTCATATGCTCTCATTCGCCATACATTTCTTGCAACTGGTCAATGGAAGGAAATTCTGTGTAAACCTCACCCTGGGGACCTTTGTATCCGTCGGATGTGGCCATGAGGTAAATTTCTTTGTATCCGCCGTTTTCGCGCGGAAGGCGAACCGTCACATTTTGCCGGCTTGTTATTAAGACTCCATTAGAGGCATCTGAGGAAAAAGGTGGAACACTGACGCGATAGCCACTGCCGTACCTTTGGTAAAACACTCCCGCATAAACATAATAATTATCCCCGCCCATCAATACCTCTGCCCGGTCCTCGGGCAAACGCATAATGACGGCACCCATGGGTGGATACGCATCCACCAGCTGACCGCCTGACGCGACATAAAATTGCCCGTCATTGTAATAATAGTTCACCCCACCGTAAGCGATGCTGTCATAACCGTCGGGAATAACAACAGAAGGCCCATAGTTAACCACTACGACCGGATCATAAGAATATGCATGCCGGTGGACATTATAGCGGTAATGACGATGGTCATGGCCGGGATACCGGCGGTGAGAACGATCACCCGAAGAGGGATTTATAGCCCCTCTTTCTTTTAATCCTGTCGGCGTTTGAGTTACAAATCCACCTGGGGTCCAGCGCCGGTTGGCATCACGATCATGGCCGCGGCGTTCTTCCAGACGGCTTCGATTGGCCTCTTCATTGCGATCAAATTGCTCACGCGCCTTGGGAGGCATAGCTGTTATATTGTTGTCGGGGCGCTCGGCCACGGGCGTTTTGACAACAATCGCATCTTCCTTCCGGCTGTCTTCACTACGGGGAGAGACTTGAAAATGCGGATAAGCTAAAGAAGACACGTTCTGATTTTCCTGCGCCAAAGCATACCGGGAAAACATCGAAAACGCAGCCATCATAACAAATAGTATCTGTCTATGGGGACGATTCATACGGACCTCGATTCTCGGTTTACGGATTGAGGAAGGTTTTACTTTTAAGACAATGGGAGTGCGGCAAAAGTTTCTAACATCATTATAGGCCGGGATCAATATTTGAGAAGCGGGATTTTTGAGGCAAGGACTTCAAGAGGGAAGAAAGAAAATGAAAAGGACACGGGAAACAATCTAGACACGGGTTCCCCACCGCCACCATGTGCTTACAGGCGGCGTGATGGGCCTTAGATCCGGCGGCGTACGGACAATTGCATTGTTTGCTAATACCGGTTCCTGAAAAAGTTAACTGCACCCGGTAATCCGAGGTTCCATGAACCACCGCCTCGACGCTCTTTTCCGTCACCGACTGAATGACGACAAAACCTTGCTCAGCATACTCTTGGCCACGGCGCCAAACGTCTGTCCCAGTCTTTTTTAATAAGAGCTCAGCCGCACTTTGCATTGCGATAGCCTCCATGACTTTGTGTGAATTCAATTGCGGACTGACATTTTCCTACCCACTACTGACAAAATCGGACCTTATAATACAAAAACCTCCGCCGGATTTTTCTCCAGCGGAGGCTCAGATTTTTTCGAAACAAAACAATTTACCTCATTCAATACTTTTACCCAAGGCTGTCTTCATGACCTGTCGGACATCATCCAACTCAAAAGGCTTTTTAAGACACCCGCAAGCGCCAAACTCAACGGCCTTGTCTCTCATTTCTTGCAAGGAATATCCGGACATCATGACAACAGGCAGCTGCGGCAAAACACTTTTGATTTCCTTTAAGACATCCACACCATTTTTCTCAGGCATCATAATATCGAGAAACGCAATATCAAAGTCTTTCTGCTGTGCGGCCTTCGCGGCTTCTCGGGGATCATGAACGACGGTGATCTCGTGACCAAAGTATCCCAGTGTAAAATCGAAAAAATCGCCAATCACCTTCTTGTCATCAACGACGAGCACCTTAATCCGGTTAGTTGTCATATTCCCTCCCCGTTACGAGATTCTTCCACAGGCAGAGAAACAACAAATACGGTTTCACCCGCCCGTGATTCAACTTTAATGAACCCGCCATGTTCAGAGACCAGATCGTGACATAACGCCAAACCGATTCCTGAACCGGCAGCCTTGGTTGAAAAAAAAGGTTCAAAAACATGGGCCTTGATGTCTTCAGGAATTCCCGGCCCGTTGTCTTTAAAGGAAATTTGCACTTTGTGACTCATGCTATCAAAGTTCGTTGCAATTTGCAACGTCCTCTCCAAACCCCGGGGCATAGTACCCAGCGCCTCGCAGGCATTCACAATGATGTTCATAAACACCTGCTGCAAATGGATGGGGTCGGCCATGACCGAAGGAATTCCTGTACCCAAAGACTGCTCCCATCGGATCCGGCGGATGCGCAGCTCATCCGTCAACAAAGCGGTCGATTTCTCTAAGACTTCATTGACATTGGTGGATACCTTCTCAATTTTGCGGTGACGGATAAGAAGCATCAGATTTCCCAACATTTCCTTTAAATAAATTGACTGCTCATCCATCAAACACACGGGACGGTAGAAAACATTGTCCGGCCGCATTTCCTGTTTCATAAACCGGACAAACCCATGTATGGCTGTGATCGGCTGGCTGATCTGATGAAGGATCCCGGCACTTAAAGCGGCCGCGGCAGTCACTTTTCCCGATTCGATCAAACGCACCTGCGTGTTTTTCAATTCCGCAATGACACTTTTTAACTCTTCATTCTTTCGGTTTAATTCCTCCTGCAGATCTTGCGTCTTTCGACGGTGCGCTGTATAGAATCCGCGAAGCCACAATACTAATCCGGCCGCAATCAAGACCAAAAGACAAAAAAGAATCCATCCCAGACCATGGTCACTGCTTAAAAATGTATCCAGCGTTTGCAGGCTCATTATGGACATTCTTTCGTAGCTCTACTTAAAAAGCAGTTCATCACCGACATGAAGCTTGAAAACATCCGACTGCCCGGCCTTTATTTCCAGAACATACTTAGCTTTGCCCGCCGGTGTATAAATGGCGCAAGGATCGCCGGCGCACGGCGGCACATGAGATTTGATGTCAACCACTTTCCTGTCCTGATCGATCCATATCATGTCCAACGAAAGCAGAGTGTCTTTCATCCAAAAGTCGTAAAGATCTTGTGCATCAAAAATAAATAGCATCCCGGCATCTTCGGCCAATTCCTTTCGGCCTTGCAAACCCAACGCGCGCTGGATATTGGTATCCGCGATTTCTACGGAAAGACACCGGTCTTTAAGACAGACTTGTTTAATGGCAGGTGGCTCACAAAAGGAAGAAACGGGAAGAAAACAGGAGGAAAACGAAACAAAAAGAAAAAACAACGGCCAGGACTTTAAATCAATTTTACCGAACATGCATCCTCCTCTGCCCCTTCCATACTGAGACCCTCGTCGCAAGGGCCGCATTTTTCATCTGACATCCAAAAGCCCTCATTCATCCGCCCTTTTTCTGTCTTTCTGCGGTCAAAAGTTTTCCCGTTCTCCGGTCAGATTTAAATATTGTCGGAATTCCAGTCGCTGGTTAGTTACCTGCCCGGCTGCGGCAATGCGCTGGGTCAAATACGGGTGCGTTCTCCAGTAACTGTAAGGGCGTGTCGGCCCTTTGTCCTGTTCTTTCTTTAATATTTTCAGCATATCAACCGATCCTTGAGGATTGAAACCCGCCTTTTTTAAATACTTAATGCTAAGTGAGTCGGCCTCAAACTCATCTTCCTGTGCATGAGCAAAAAAGAGCGACGTCAGCGCAAAATTGACGCCGGCGGCAAACTGTCCGTCGCCCGCCTGGAGGGCGGCCACCTGAAGCAGCAAATCGCCGTAATCTTTTTGCTGACGTTTAATGGCGTGCCGGGCCGTGATATGCCCCACTTCATGAGCAATGACGCTGGCTAATTCATCATCCGTCTTGACTTTATCGATTAACCCCTTGTAGACATAAATGTACCCGCCGGGAAGGCTGATGGCATTGACAGTATCTTCATCAATGATCTTAATCGTATATACCAATTCCTGGCGATCACAAACAGCAACAATCCGTTTGAGAATTTTTTCAACCCTTTCGTTGGCATCAACCTCCCCACTTAACTCCAATTGTTTTTCAAGGGACTGGGCTGCGGCCGCGCCGATGCTTTTTTCACGTTCGGTGCCGTATAACAAACTTTCTTCCTGATGGGTCGCCAGATTATATTCCGTCGTGCATCCCGTCAATCCGGCCAAACCGACAACTAAAATAAGCGACAGCACATGTACGCCCATTTTCTTTAACATCACACGCAACTTGGCCAGGGGCAGTCCCACAACGTTAAAATAGCAGCCTTCAATGCGGCGGATAAACATGCTGCCCTTGCCTTCGATGTCAAAGCCGCCGGCCTTATCGAGCGGCGACATGTGGGTGTAATATTCATCGATGGCGGCATCGGTCAATTTGGTCATGAAGATCTTGGTCTTCTCGTAGTCCGCAATTTCCTTGCGGTTTTTGGTGTCGACCAACGCAACCCCGGTGTAGACCCAATGCGGATGGCTCATCAGCAGTTTCAAATTGGACTTGGCCTCGGCCATGTCTTTGGGTTTACCGATGATCCGCTTTCCGCCGACATACACAATTGTGTCGGCACCAATGACGATGGCGTCTTTTTCTTTGTCCGCGACCGCGCGCGCTTTTAAAAGCGCATTGTCTTTGACAAACTGACTGCACGTGGTTGTGATTTTTGTTAATTCATCGGATTGGCTGGGCTTGATGGTGTAAGGAATCCCCATCAGGTTCATGAGATTTTTTCGTTGAGGCGAGGCTGAGGCCAGGATGATTTTTTTCATTGATATCAATACCTCACCCACACCGCAAGTGGGTACGGTCTCTTCTTACTTTGAATTCAGAAATTGTTTTGATGTAAAAATCGACT
>JAEUSC010000168.1 GCA_016789035.1 Candidatus Omnitrophota bacterium | reverse complement strand
AACGCTTGCCTTCCAGCAGAAGTCCGGCCCGTTTATTCCACTGTCCCCGACGCATGTCACGGTCCATGATTGTCACCTGCCGCACAAGATTAAATGCCAAACCGATGACTAACTCCGCAACCGCCTGCACAGGAGCATCAGGAGTGACCAACAATTTGATACCGCGTTTACGGACAGCCTCTAAATCGATAGCATCTGTACCTACGCCGCACCTCGAAATAATTTTCAGTTCCGGCAAATAACTAAGAATCTTTTCATCATAAATTTCCGTTCCCGCAACGACGCCCAAACAACCACTTAGAAGATCAATCGTTTCCTGTTGCTTCAGTGTCCGGCCATGTGGGTTCACAGCCCATGTGAATCCATTAGTCTTAAGAGCGGCTAAAGGCTCCTGACTGTGCACGGCAAAGGAGGAAGTTGTCAACGCTATTTTATTCATATCATTAGAGATAATTTTCCCACAGATGTGATTCTTGCTCAACAAAATGCTCAGCCTTAAACACGGCTGCCCGCTTTTCAAGCAGATCAGCCTGATCTTTCTTTAATACGCTAAAATCTTCAATAGCCTTTAATACCTCTTGCTGATTAAAACACAAACGCCATAAATAATTATCAGACACTTGTAAGTAATCCATGGTTAAACCGTACGTCTCAGCAATAAGAATAACCGGAATCCCCCGAACAGCAAGTTCAACGGAAGTACCTGTAGCCCCACAAATGCCAATGGCCGTTGACGAAAGATAATCATCAAGCTGCCCATAAACAAATTGAAAATGATCCGGCCACTCATTTTTGAATATTCTGCGAATACGCTGTTCGTCAAAATAGCCAGCCGGATGCAGTTTAATAAAAACCCTGCCAAAGCCTTTGAGATTTCTTTGCACTTCCAATAAAACCTTCAGGATGTGAAGCGCACTGGCCAGTCCGTAGCCCAACAAAACAAAGACATTGTTTCCCGACGATAAATCCGGTGACCGGAAGACCGATTGGTAACGAAACGCCGGACTAAAATCAAGCCGGGCCTTTGGAAGAATATTCTTTACTAATGTCGTATCCAATTTACCCAATAGTAAAAGTTTATCCGGCATGGCCTTAAATATCACATCTTGTTTGCTGGGAAATAAAGAAAGATGATTGGCCGGTTTAAGGAAGGGCTGTGCCCCGATGATTTGAACATCTGGAAAAGCCGCATGCATGCCACGCATCAGTCCTTTTTCAAAATTCTGGAACTCACACCAATTCACCAACCGCTCAACATCAAATCCGCGAGCTCGATATGCAGTACCGAAACAACTGAATAAAAAAGCGGTCAATGTCTCATCGTCTGCCTTGTGAATCATGGCATCTTCCAGAAGAAGACCAGACAAATCGTCGGTGACATCTGCCATACGGGCTACGGGATTCTTAAACAACCTCCTCAACGGAGCCCCAAAGGCATACAAATAATCTTGCCATCGAAAAATCTCGCAAGGAAAAAAAATTTTTGTTTTGCTTTTTAGAATTGTTCGAAACAAATGGCCGAGGCGCTTAGTGTTTAGAACAAACCCCAAGAACACAGGATACATTCCTTTGGATTCATAATATCGATAGAGGCCGGGAAAATAATGTCTTTCCAACATATTGTTCCCGT
>JAEUSC010000146.1 GCA_016789035.1 Candidatus Omnitrophota bacterium | reverse complement strand
TGAATAAGAATCTGTCTCTGCTTGCTTTAATATTTTCCATATTAGGGAGCGCAGTCATGGCTGTCAACCTGCTCAACCAGCTTGCGCCTTTGTTACTCTTGCATAAGACGGTTTACTTAAAAGCATTCACACCCGAGCAGTTACAGACGCTTTCGCTATTTTTTCTCAATTTGCAATCACAAGGGTATGGCATCAGCCTTTTATTGTTCGCTTTTTATTTTCCAATTATCGGATACCTGGTTTATAAATCAACTTTTCTGCCTCGAATTCTGGGCGTTATTTATACCCTGGCAGGCATAGGCTATCTGAGCAATAGCCTAGCCATGTTTCTGTTTCCTCCTTTACTCGCGCTTCTTTTTCCGTATAGTCTGCTTCCCGCCTTTATTGGAGAATCTTCCATGAGCCTGTGGATGATCGTGAAGGGCGTGAATATTCAAAAGTGGCGCGAAAAGGCATCGCAAAAACAAGTTGCAGAAAGGAGATCAGACAATGCCTGAAGTATCAACATTGCGCCTCTATTTGATGAGAGCTCTTTATCTGCTGATGTTCGTGGGGCAAGGAGTCATCCAATGGCCGGCAATCAAACACGCATACGCCTTGACCTTTTGGCATGGCGTCGGCAGCAGTTTGCTGTTTGCCATGGCGCTTCTGGCGGCTTTGGGGATTCGGTATCCGCTGCAAATGCTGCCTTTGCTTTTCTTCGAACTGGTTTGGAAGACGATATGGTTAACGGGAGTTGCGCTCCCGCTGTGGCTGGGCGATCAATTAAGCGCGGAGACAGCAGCGTCGGCCAAAGACTGCTTGATGGGAGTTATCATACCGTTCGTGATTCCCTGGCGTTATGTTATCGCAAATTATGTGAAGAGGCCTGGAGATCGATGGAGATAGATAAGTCTGTGGCAGCCAAAAATAGATATTATCGCACCATGAAAAAAATGAGAGGGCCAATCGTATGGAAATGAATTCGAATTCACTTAAAAACACGGCAAGATTTGCCGGTCTGCTGTATCTTATTTGGATCATAACAGGGCTCTTTGCCATGTTTTACGTACCTTCACAGATCAATATGAAGGGCGATGCGGCTGCTACGGCCCAGAATATCTTATCCAATGAATTCTTATTTCGGGCCAGCATCGTCAATGATATTTTCAGCGGGACCCTTTGGATCATTATGGTATTGGTTTTTTACCGATTGTTCAAACCGGCCGACAAGTTCCAGGCTAAACTTTTAGTTGCATTGGTCATGGTGCAAATTCCAAACATTTTTTTTATGGAGGCACTCAATATTGCCTCGCTCATGAGCTTTAAGGGCGAAATATTAAAAACATTCGAACTTGCTCAACGACAAGATCTGGCAATGCTTTTTCTTAAAATTAATGACTACGTAGTTATCATACTAGAAGCGTTCTGGGGGCTGTGGCTCATTCCTTTAGCGATCCTTGTTTACAAATCCCGTTTTCTGCCGCGTTTTCTTGGGGTGTGGTTAGCGCTCACCGGATTGTTTTATCTGGCCTTGAGTTTCACAGATATCATGATGCCTCAATACAGGCAGATGGTTTTAAATAGCCCGATTGCCTTGCCGCTTGAACTTGGAGAAGTTGCGTTTATGTTGTGGCTTTTGATCATGGGCGCAAAAGAGAAAACAGTGAATAGCGTACCTGTGCAATAAGAATGAAAAACCCCCGATGCTTCAGTAATTTCTACTGCCGCAGATAGCGTGCGAAGCGCGGGGGGATTTCTCAAACCCCAGCACTCAATTCCACACCTCGGCATTAAGCACCCGCATCTGCGCACTCAATGCCAAACTTCGGCATTAAGGAACCAACCCTGCGCGGAAAGGAACCGCACCTTGGCATTAAGGAACCAACCTTGCGCATTAAGCACCCGCATCTGCGCACTCAATGCCAAATTCTCGCATTGAGTTCCCAACGTCGGGAACTAAGCACCACAACCTCGGCACGAAGCACCCGGGTCAAACCTATAAGGTCATGGTGAATGAATGGAGTTTGCCAAGGGCCCGAGAACAAGATCGAATCGGCGAAAACCTATAAGTTGGGAAGACCTTATAGGTTTTCTTGACGAAGGGTCGGGGATTGAGGCTGCAGAAATATCACCAAAATCATTGACAATTTCTTAAATGGGGCTTATCTTTTACCGCCTATTCGTAGCTTGTTCTCTTACAACATTTAGCAATACCAATTCCAGTCTACTATGAGTAATGATGCCGCTCCCACGATATTCTCATCGATAAAGGATAATCACAAACGAGGCTCCGTCGGAGATTTCCTTCAACAGGTAATTGTATCCGGTTCAGACCTTTCTATTGTTTCCGCTTATTTTACTATTTATGCCTACAATAAGCTCAGAGGGGAACTCAACGGCATAAACCATCTCAAATTTCTCTTTGGTGAACCAACATTTATCAAAGCGGTAGATCCCTCAAAGACGAATCGGCGAGAGTTCAATATCCTTGACGATAAACTGGTTATTCCTATTCAAAGCCAATTGACTCAAAAATCCGTCGCGAAGGAATGTTCGGAATGGATAAGACAAAAAGTAGATATCAAGTCTATGGTTAAACCGAATTTCCTTCATGGTAAAATGTATCATGTACGACAAAACGGAGGGGTTGAAAAGGCAATCATCGGCAGTTCCAACTTTACAGTGAATGGATTAGGACTTGGCGGGAGTCCAAATATCGAGCTCAACATGGTCGTTGATAGTGAAAGGGATAGAACGGACCTGCATCGATGGTTTAACGAACTTTGGAACGATGATACGGGGTTAGTGCAAGATGTTAAAGACAGCGTCCTAAAATATATTGAGCAATTGTATGTTGAGAACGAGCCCGAATTCATCTATTTCAAGACACTGTATCATATTTTTGAAGAATATCTGGACGAACAGAAAAAAGGCGGCCTGTTTGAAAAACAGATCGGCTTCTTTGAAACTGAAATTTGGAATATGCTTTATGATTTCCAGAAAGACGGTGTCAAGGGTGCAATTAATAAAATATTGAAGCATAACGGATGCATCATAGCCGATAGCGTGGGTCTTGGAAAAACGTTCGAGGCGCTTGCTGTGATCAAGTACTTTGAACAGCATAACGACAGAGTTTTGGTGCTTTGTCCGAAGAAACTGGCTGGCAATTGGACTATTTATCAGGCCTCGCAAGGTCATTCATTGAATCCATTTGTGAAGGATCGTTTCGGATATACTGTATTGCATCATACGGATATGGGCAGGATCATGGGTAGATCCGATGCAAACGGAATAGACCTTTCCAATTTCAATTGGGGAGCTTATGATCTTGTAGTAATAGACGAATCACATAATTTCCGGGGTAATCCACTGGACAAAGTCTCTGAAGACGGCACCACACGCATGAACAGAGCCAAATGGCTGATGGAAAAAATCATCAAGGAAGGCAAAAAGACAAAAGTTCTGATGTTATCGGCAACACCCGTGAATAACAACCTTCGCGACCTTCGCAATCAAATATCTCTGATAACAGAAGGGAAAAACGAAGCGCTTTACGAATCGACACAGATCAAAGATATTGCGCAATCACTAAAGAATGCCCAAACTCAGTTCACACTATGGGCGGACCCTAAGAAAAACCCTTCAAGAACCGTAAAACAACTTCTTGAAAGGCTTGATTCATCTTTTTTTAAACTCCTCGATGAACTTACGATTGCCCGAAGCCGAAAACACATTAAGACATTTTATAAAGTCGAATCGGTCGGGCAGTGGCCGGAGCGCCTCAAGCCAATTTCGGTTTATCCTGATATTGATACCAAAGACCGGTTTTTCACTTATGATGCTTTAAATAAGAAAATTCTCAATTATAAACTCTCCGTATTTAATCCTTCGGCTTATGTAAAACCGGAAATGCAGAAGAAATATGAAGACCTAGCAGGGCGTGAAGTTCTGGCATTCAAGCAAAGCGACCGGGAGCATTTTCTTATCGGTATGATGAAGGTAAATTTCCTGAAACGTTTAGAGAGTTCCATAGAGTCGTTTGAGATTTCTATGGATCGAACTATCCAGAAAATCGAAAAACTTGAATCAAGAATAAATGAATTCATCAAGTCCAAATCAAAATCCCAAGAAGGATTTCTCGATGCTTTTGAGCCGGACGAAGATGAACGCGAAGAAAACGAAATTGATGAAGAACAGTGGCAAGTTGGAAAGAAACTTAAATTTGACTTTGCTGATTTGAAATTAGATGATTGGTTGAAAGACCTTAATAAAGACAAAGAGGCGCTCAACGAGCTATACAATACAGCCGTGGCGGTGACCCCTGATCGGGACTCTAAACTGAAGGATTTGAAGGGGCTCATTGCTGAAAAAATTATAAAACCGATCAATGGAAATAACAAAAAAGTAGTCGTCTTCACCGCGTTTGCGGATACCGCTTGTTATTTGTATGATAATCTGAAAGATTGGGTTAAGAAAGATCTCAAGCTGAATATCGCGTTGGTCGTCGGCGATGCCACGCAAACGACCTACGGCAAAAACGAATATTCGAACATATTGACCAATTTTTCACCCATCTCAAAGAATCGCTCCAAAATGGCTTCCATGAAGCAAGATGATGAGATTGATATCCTTATTGCCACCGATTGCATCAGTGAAGG
>JAEUSC010000141.1 GCA_016789035.1 Candidatus Omnitrophota bacterium | reverse complement strand
AAAATGATATTTTCCCGTGGCACTTTCACATCTTTAAAACGCAACAATCCGTTTTGGATCCCGTGCAAGCCCATAAATGAACAGCGATGCACAACTTCAAAACCGGGTGTTTTGGTCTCCACAATAAAAGCTGTAATCTGTTTGATTTCTTTTCCCTTAACAACTTTGGAAGGCGTGACCGCCATGACAACAATGACGTCAGCAATGACACCATTGGTACACCATAATTTTTCTCCGTTGATAATGAAGTGTTTGCCATCTTCTGTCGGAGCTGCGATTGTTTTCATTTGCCGTGGATCAGACCCCACGGTCGGCTCGGTTAAAGCAAAGGCCGAAACTTTTCCTTCAGCAAACATGGGCAGAAATTTTTTCTTTTGTTCTTCGGTCCCGAATAATTTTAAAGGTTGAGGCACGCCGATACTTTGATGAGCAGACAAAAGGACAGCGGTGGACCCGCAATAGCTGGAGATCATATGCATAACGCGGTTATAATTCACCTGGCTGAAACCTAACCCTCCATAAATCTTAGGGATCTTGATGGCAAAGGCTCCCATTTTGCCTAACCCTTCCATGACTTCTTTAGAAATCTGGTAGGTCCGGTCGACTTCATTGGGATCCAGTTTTTCTCTTAAAAATTTTTCCATCCGGACGAGATATTCATCGCCGGCATTTTTTTCTTCGGGGGTTTGCTGAGGAAAGGGATGGATCAGATTAAAATCGACTTCACCATGAAATAATTTGAGGGCAAAACTCGGATGCTTCCACTCCTGTTCTCGCGCGTCTTCTGCAAATTCAAGCGACTTACGCTTTTCTTCACTGATATTTTTATCAAACATGCTCATGCCAACACCCCTTTTCGAAAATGAAAGATAATGTTAGATGAAAACGAACGAAACAGGGTGATACTTTTTGGAATTGCCGTAAATTGAAACACTTACAGCATTCCACCTAAAGTATATGGGGGAGAATTGCAAAATGCAATAAAGCAAAGGGATATTTTTTAATGGGGGTTGAACCGGTGGAATGTAAAATTTGCCACAGCAATCAAGTTATTGAATATACTGATCTGCAATCTTCGCGACCTCTTCCGTACGGACGTCGCTAAGCCAGACATTCTCCGGGTAGATCATGATATTAACGCCAGTATTGCATTGTCCTAAACATTTGGCCTGCGCCACCCGGATCATAGGATGCAGTTTGCGGGCCTTGGCAATTTCACGCAAACGTCGAAAGACCTCCTCCCCGCAATGGTCCCCGCAAGAGGCCTTCTCGCCATTGGCATTATGGACACACACAAAAATCTGTCGCTGGTAAGGGACGTTCTGGATTTTCATAACCTTCCTTTAAATGAGTTTGTCTTGATAGAGTGCTTTTTGTAAAAATCCTGCGTAGAGCTTAAACGGAAGAATCCGGCGTACAGCCAGGAGCATTTGCGTCTCAATATCAGGAAAATTTCGTAGGGCTGGATTTTTTTTCATCATGAGTTTCTCAACCAAATAGGCAATCCGCATGGGATCCTTATCAGTCTTTTGAACGTAGGCCATGACACGCCTCTTTAACCGCTGACTCAGTGTGTAATAAGGGCTGTCGGGATTATCAAACTCTTTGGCGTATTTGGAATTTTCAAAGAATATTTTTGTTTTGTATGTCCCCGGCTCGATCATGCAGACGTGGATTCCAAATATTTTCAGTTCATGGTATAGACTTTCCGAAAAGCCCTCCAGAGCCCATTTGCTGGCGTTATAGGCGCCGAAACACGGACTGGCATTGAGCCCGGCAACGCTCGAGATATTAATGATCCGGCCTTTTTTGCGAGAACGCATCAAAGGGATCACTGCACGGGTGACATTCTGGACCCCAAAAAAATTCACTTCCATTTGCTGACGGATTTCTTCAGCAGTCAGATCTTCAAAGAAACCACCAATGCCGTACCCGGCGTTATTGATAACAACATCCAAATATCCTTCAGTGGTTGCAATTTGCTGAATAACATTTTCAATGGACTGTGAATTTGTAACATCAAGTTCACAAATGATGATTTTCCCTGTGATCCTTTTAAGGTGGGAAAAAGTCGCCTGTCGTCTTTGAGAATCCCTCATCGAGGCATAAACAGTGTGGCCTAGAGATGCCAAATGGGTTACCGTAAGATAACCGAAACCGCTGGATGATCCGGTAACAAGAACGACTTGAGGAGAAGTTTTTGTCATAGACAAAGGGATGTCGAGACAGGGAACCCTGCCACTGCAATTAAATGTCTTGTGATTTCTGAATCATCAAACAATCAACCAATGTCAAGGCAATCATAGCTTCAACGACCGGAACCACTCGGGGACAAAGGCAAGGATCATGTCGGCCCTTCACCTGAATTTCAGTTTCTTTCAGATCGGTGGTGATAGTCTTTTGAAATTTAGAAATGGATGACGGCGGTTTGAGAGCCAAACGAAGAACGATCGGTTCGCCTGAGGAAATACCTCCTAAAATCCCACCCGAGTGATTCGTCTTGGTTGTAACTTTGGAACCTTTCGTCATAAAAATGTCATTGTTTTGTGAACCGCGCAATGTGGCGGCTTTAAACCCGGCACCAAATTCAATCCCTTTCACCGTTGCAATAGACATCAAAGCAGCTGCCAAACGGGCATTGAGCTTGCTAAATGCGGGATCACCCAAGCCAGCTGGACATTTATCAACAACGGCTTCAATAATGCCGCCAATAGAATCTCCGTCTTTGCGGACCTCTTCGATAAGCTTGATCATTCTTTCAGCAGCCGAAAGATCGGGCGCACGAACCATGTTTTTTTCAATAACAGAATAATCAACTT
>JAEUSC010000130.1 GCA_016789035.1 Candidatus Omnitrophota bacterium | reverse complement strand
GTTAGACAACCGTAAATCTATTACGAATTTCTTAAAGCTGACCGACCGCTCCAACAGATCAACCATTGGACCGCCAGACATCTTAACGTATGGCCTTATGAAATCCATTGTTAATCACATCTTTTGGACCGTCAGACAGCGTGCGTTCAAAATGAAATGCGAACGGATTCAATCAAAAATCGACCTTACCACGCTATTTCCTTGCGGTCCTTGAAAAATTTCCCGGTGGGACCTCCATCAGGCAGGACCGCCAGCCACACGGCGGTATCGGCACCCTCTTCGACGGACCGGGTAGCCCCAGCGCCACCCATGCGGGTCTTAACCCAGCCGGGGGCCATGCTGTTGACAAGAATGTTCTCACCTGCCAGTTCCGCCGCCAGTACTTTGGTAATAACGTTAATCGCTGTCTTTGACACTCGATAAGCCACATATCCGCTACCCATGTCACTTAATTGCCCCAACCCGCTTGAAATATTGACAATGCGGCCGTAACTATTTTTCTTCATTAACGGGACCAATGCCTGACACAGTGCTTGAGGCCCATAGACATTGGTTTCCATGGTTTCGTGAAATTCATCCAGACCCGCCTCAAAAAAGGCGCCATCTGCGAATACACCCGCATTATTGACAAGCCCATCGCACCGTCCGAACTTTTCAATAAGAAAATCTTTGAGCTCTGCTATTTGAGAATGATCGGTGACATCCAACGGGTGGTAATGCAGTGATAATCCAGATTTTTGCAGCGTCTCCATTGCCTTTTTTCCTTCATCAACACTACGGGACGTCAGAACAACGGTTATTCCTTTAAGGGCCAATTGCCGGCAAATTTCTAAACCGATCCCACGGTTAGCCCCCGTCACCACAATAATCCGTTCTTGCATACCCACCTCTTTCTCTAAAATGGAACGCCCAATGTACCATGATCTTATTTTATGTCAATTTATTTAAAGTCCGGTTAGACCGGAAGACGTTTAATCCCAGACAGCAAAAACCTCACAATCCGTAGATTGAGATTTTAGGAACCGCGGCCCCGTCATTGGCTTTACAGCAGCCCTTCCTCCTTCATCGTCTTTTGGACTGACGGGCGATTATTCATACGCTCAAGGTAGCGGGAAATATTAGAGTACGGCTTCAAGTCGATTTGAAATTTTCTGCACCAACTGAGTATCGTGACCAAGTAAGCATCAGCGGCTGAAAACTCATCTTGAAGCAAATACTCGCCTACAAGTTTTTCATCCACAATTTTCAAACGCTTGGCGACTTTGTCTTTAATCATCCCGACAACGGCCGGTTCCGTGAATGTAAAAAGTGATCCGATGCCTTTATGCAATTCGGTTGATATAAACGCCAGCCATTCTAAAAACTGATAATTGGCGCCTTGGACACCATTCCTTCGGTCGTTGAGGTACGACAGGATCGCGATATTTTCAGTTAAAAGCTGCCCATCATCCAAAATCATCGCTGGCACATAACCTTTGGGATTGACTCTATAAAAATCAGTTCCGTCTTGGGTTTTATGGGCCTTAAGATCAACTTTTTCAAACTCACAAGGAATATTCCATTCATTAACAAGAATATGCGCCGCCATCGAGCAGGCGCCGGGGGAATAATACAGTTTCATGGGTCCTCCTTTGGTAGTGAATTGTATGATATCCCAAGAAAGGTTAATGGATAATGAACACAAGATTAAAATGTCTACGGAATTCAGGAAGCACTCTGGGCGACTAAGATTAAAAAAAGAGGAAATTACCTGCCATTTTGCTGCGGCCCTAGTAAACTACTGATGAAAACAGTATTGATCAAAAAGGAGCCGCTTTGGAAAACATTTTGAAGAATCTATCTGTCAAGCTCGCCGGTGTGCCGCACCTTCTTTCGTTTCTCAACGATACCGACGCCGATGACCTTCTGTTACTACTGGATCAGGCACGCAAAATCAAAAAGCGAAGACACCAGAAATTTCCCCCGGTCAATGCGGACTATTACGACATTAGAGGTTTATTAACCGATGATGACCGGCAACTTTTGGGAAAAATCCGTGCGTTCATGCTGTCAGATGTGCTTCCCATTGCTAATGAATACTGGTCCAAAGCTGAGTTTCCTTTTCAAATTATCAGCGGCTTAAAAAAACTAGGGATCTGTGGTTTGACATTTGATAAATCTGTAGGCGGACAAGCACGGTCCTACTTGCTGGAAGGCATGATCGGTGAAGAAATTGCACGCACGGATACCTCCATCTGTACGTTTTGGGGCGTTCATTGCGGACTGGCCATGACATCTATTGATCTCTGCGGTTCGGATGATCAACGACAGAAATTTCTACCGCCGATGATTGCACTGGAGAAAATCGGCGCATTCGGTCTGACAGAGCCGGACGTGGGTTCCGCCGCATCGATGGGTCTTAAAACAACGTGCAAACGAAACGGAGACACCTGGACGATCAACGGGCAGAAGAAATGGATCGGAAATGCGACCTTTGCCGACTACATCATCATCTGGGCCAAAGACGTCGATGATCACCAAGTCAAAGGTTTCATTGTGGACCGAGAAACGTCTGGACTCACGACGGAAAAGATTGAACACAAACTCTCTTTGCGGACAGTTCAAAATGCCTTGATTACCCTGAAGGACTGCAAAGTCAAAGAAGAACGACGTCTGCAAAAGGCCAACTCATTTAAAGAAACTGCCCTTGTCCTCAAGAAAACACGCGTCGGCGTTGCCTGGCAGGCGGTCGGCTGTGCCAAAGGCGCTTATGAAAACACTCTCGACTACACCATGAAACGCGAGCAGTTCGGCCGTCCCATTGCGGGTTTTCAAATGACCCAAGACATGTTGGCGCAGATGCTATCGCAAATTACGGCGATGCAGTGTATGGTCGCCCGATTAAGCCAGCTGCAGGATTCGGGAAAACTGTCGGACGAGCAGGCTTCGCTCGCCAAAATATTTTGCACGGTCAGCTGCCGGCAAATCACCAGTATGTCGCGGGAGCTTATGGGTGGAAATGGAATCTTACTGTCTAACAATGTGGGACGTTTTCTAGCCGATGCCGAAGCCTTATATTCATACGAAGGAACAAAGCAGATTAACAGCCTTGTTGTGGGACGAGCGATTACCGGTATGAGCGCCTTTACCTAACAGAACTTGTTGCAACTC
>JAEUSC010000316.1 GCA_016789035.1 Candidatus Omnitrophota bacterium | reverse complement strand
AATTGTGGGAACTGGGCATTTTTGTTCAAGCCATCCGTCCTCCAACAGTTCCCGTGGGGTTAAGTCGGTTGCGTGTGACCGTCATGGCAACCCATACGGATGAAGACTTAGAGCAGTTGATAAACGCATTTAAAACCGTCGGAAAGCAGTTAGGGATTATTGCATAAAGGTGCTATGCCGGTTATCAAAACAAACCGAGGACTAGAGTGGAATTACAACTCTCAAGGAGAAGGAGAGGCTGTTCTATTTATTCATGGGTTTGGTGTGAGTTCCCAGCTGTGGATCGGCCAGTTGGAACATTTCAAATCGTTGTATCGCGTCATCACTGTTGATCTTCCTGGCCATGGAAAAAGCGGTTGGCAGCCGGTCACTCTTTCCCAGATGGCGTCAGACATTGGATTTGTTCTGGATCAAATCGGTGTTGCACAGGTCAATGTAGTTGGAAGTTCTTTCGGGGGGCTCGTTGGTTTGTATCTGTTGAAAGTGGATCCCTGGCGGGTGTCGCGCCTGAGTTTTGTCGGATCGCTGCCAAGATTTGCCAAGGCAGAAAATTATCACGCCGGACTGGACATTGAACGCATCCGCAACATGAGCCAGCAGTTCCAAGGGGATTATCAATCGATCCTGGAAATTTTTTTTCGTTCCTTGTTTTCCCCCCAAGACCGCCAGTCGGTACGTTTCAAATGGATTAAACAGTTTCACAAGTCTGATGCCGTGCCACAGCGTGAAGCGCTGATTCATTTTCTGGATATTCTTCAGAAAGAGGATGCCAGAGACGTTATGTCGCATATTAATTGCCGGGTTCAATTTATAAACGGCACGGAGGATTACATTGTTCCGGTGGAAGCGATGCAATGGATGGAAGAAATGCTTCCGCATGCGAATTTTGATTATATTAAGGGAGCTGGCCATTTGCCTTTTCTTACCCGACCGGAAGAGTTTAACGAATTGCTGGAAGGATTCTTAACATCTTAGGGGTAATGCAGAAACGCAAAGTCCCGGAGTGTGCCGATTAGTCAATTGTGTGTTAATACGTTAAATAACTATGTGGCAAGCAATCCATAAAAAAATCAGACAGTCATTCTCCGATGCTGCACTGACATACGATGTGCTTTCCAGTTTACATAAAGAAATCGGTCGGGAATTGATCCGTAAGGTGATGAGTAAATCCTGCGCACGGATTCTGGATGTCGGGACGGGGACGGGATATTTAGCAAACAAGGCTAAGTTTTACTTTCCGGAGGCGATGGTTGTGGGTATTGATATTGCCGACGGAATGGTCAAGGAAGCGGATAAGCTAAAAGAGGGTGTTTATGTCATTCAGGCGGACGCCTGTGCGTTGCCCTTTCAAACATCCGTCTTTGATTTGGTCGTTTCCAATCTTTCCTATCAGTGGATGGCAGACTTGGATACGGCTTTCCGGCAGGCGAATCGATGCTTAAACGACAACGGTGAGTTTTGTGTGACATTATTTGGCCGGCGGACATTTGAAGAGCTTTTTGATGTTTTGCAGAAAGCGGCGTCGCCTAAGGATATGGTTCACCGTTTGGCAGACCAAACTAGAATAGAAGGGGCTTTAACGACGGCCGGATTTAAGAATGTTCAAATCAGTGAAGAAATCATACGGGTTGAATTTAAAAATGTGATGGATCTTTTGCGGTGGAATAAAGGTATCGGGGCTAACGTTTTAAATCAGGACATTCCCGTTGGAAAACAAACGATCGCAAAAATGGATGACCTTTACAAAACGAAGTACGCCTACTTTAATGGAATCTGCGTTACATTTGAAATCATATGGATTCATGCCAAGAAATAATCAGGGAGACCCCGCCGTATGCATAATGTAACATTCCTTCAAGACATGGCCGTGGTTATGGCAGTCAGCGCCGCTGTAACCATCATTTTTCATCAACTGCGGCTTCCGGTTGTGCTGGGCTATATCATCGCCGGTATTATCATTGGTCCACACACACCTCCGTTTCCTCTGATCACCAATGTGGAAAGCATTCAGACACTTTCGGAGCTGGGAGTTATTTGTTTGCTGTTCGGTATTGGTTTGGAATTTAGCTTCAGCAAGCTTTTGAAGGTAGGGCTGGTTTCGGTCGTCGCTGCTACGATGGAAATCCTCTTAATGTTCTGGATTGGTTTCAGCGTCGGAAAAGCATTTTCTTGGCCGTTTATGGACAGTCTGTTTCTGGGTGCGATTCTTTCTATCTCGAGTACAACGATTATAGCCAAGATTTTAATGGATACAAAGAAACTGCAGGAGAGATTTGCGCAGATCATCTTGGGCATTCTGGTCATCGAAGACATTCTGGCCATCGTTATTATTGCCATTCTTTCCGGATTGGCGTCAACCGGAGAATTTTCATTCGGCTCTGCGGTAACCGATTTGATGCGGGTGGGCGCATTTATCAGCGGAACCTTATTTCTGGGGGCCTTGATTATTCCGCAGCTTTTGAAATATGTGTATTCTTTCGCCAGCTCGGAAATGATGATCATTGCTGTTCTGGGGCTGTGTTTTGCTGTCTCACTAATTGCTGCCAAGCTGGGTTTCTCGGTAGCGCTAGGAGCTTTTTTGATTGGAGCTATCATGGCGGAAACGCCCCAGGTGAAGTTTATTATCCGCCATTTCGAATCGATCCGAGACATGTTTACGGCTGTTTTTTTCGTGTCTATAGGGATGCTTTTTGATCCGATTATATTTAGAGAATATATGGTGCCGATTCTCCTTATTTCTGTAATAACAATTATCGCTAAGGTCTGTGCCTGTTCATTTGCGACATTCCTGACGGGAAGCAACCCGGCAACGGCGCTTCGCGTTGGATTAGGGCTTGCACAAATTGGAGAATTTTCGTTTATTATCGCCCAAATGGGAGAGACTTCCCAAGCCACGAGTTCCTTTATGTTTCCGACCGCGGTAGCCGTTTCAAGTCTAACAACACTGACAACGCCGCTTTTAATGAAGTATGCTGACCCGATCACACAGTGTATTTATCGGTATATGCCCAAGCCCATTGTCACTTTTACCGGACTTTATAGTGAGTGGTTTGAAAAAATTCGTCTCGCGCAGAAGGAACGCAGCCGAAGAACGCTTCTTATCAATAACTTAAAAATTTATTTGCCTCGCATTGTGTTTTATCTTTTGTCGCTATTTGGAACGGTACGTATACTTCCCAACATAATCCATGGACTTTCAGTTCCTCCTTACATGGCTGAAATTCTTTTGGCGGTGATTATGTTTCCATTCTTAGTAGGACTTTTGTACACAGTAGATGCCATTATTTGGCAGACATTTTTATTTCCTTTTTTCGGACTTAAAAGTATGGTTGCC
>JAEUSC010000057.1 GCA_016789035.1 Candidatus Omnitrophota bacterium | reverse complement strand
TAGGCGGCCAGAACTGCAGGGTGTTTAGTCACCCAACTATGAAGATATTTATGCCGAAAGAAAAGTTAATTTATAGCAGCGGCCGCACAGACGCTTGCTGAGTCCGCATTTTTGCGGATGCCTTGGATGGCCGGTTCAACTTGAACTGGTCATTTTATTTGAAATCCATTTCAATCAAAAAGAGTATTGGGTGAGTGAATCTACAGAAATTTCGCCTAACGAGATGAGAGAAATTTAATCCAAGATTAATCCATTCTTAATGATGTTTCTGTTACCTTACGGAACATTATTATAAAGACATTAGAGAAAGACCATGCGCCTTAAACTATTGATCCCCCGTGTTATTCAAATTGTGTTTCTGTTGTTGTTTTCGGTTGTTGTGACACCCTCCAGTGTTTGGGCGGCCGGCCGTAAGTTTCAATTTCAGGATGTGATTAGTCAGGCGCAACAATTATCGAAACAGTCATTTGTTGACGTATCCGACCAAAATGTCCCAGACTTTTTAAAAAAGATTGGATATGACCAGTGGCGTGACATCCGTTTTAAGCCTTCTCAAGCGTTCTGGGGGGATAACCAGATTCCGTTTTCTGTTCAGTTTTTCCATCAAGGCTTTCTTTACAAGCAACCTATTATCGTTCATTACATGGATGAATCCGGGGTTCATAAGTTCATATTCTCACCAAACTTGTTTGAGTACGGGAAAAGTGACTTTGGTGCCAGCGTGCCCACGGACTTGAATTTTTCAGGATTCCGGATACACTTTCCTATCAATAAACCGGATTATCAGGATGAGATTGCCGTATTTCTGGGCGCGAGCTATTTTCGGGCTGTAGCCAAGGATCAGGTTTACGGGCTTTCAGCACGCGGGTTGTCTGTTGATATGCTGGCTGACAGCGGAGAAGAATTTCCATTTTTTAAAGAATTCTGGATCATCAAGCCGCAGCGAAAATCTCAAAAAATCATTGTTTATGCACTTCTGGACAGTCCGCGAATTACAGGAGCGTATCAATTTGCAATCGTTCCCGGCCAAGAAACGATGATGCAGGTGGACAGCGTTTTATTTCCTCGCAAGAAAATTGAGAAGTTGGGAATAGCGCCTATGACAACCATGTTTTTTTATGGTGAAAGTCCGAGTGCTCACGGCGGTAAGGATTTTCGTCAGGAAGTGCATGACTCAGATGGTTTGGCCATTGTTTCGGCTTCCGGCGAAAAGATATGGCGTCCTTTAACGAATCCCGAGCGGCTGACAATTAATACATTTTCTGTTGGAATGCCAAAGGCCTTTGGGCTTTTGCAGCGGGACCGCAATTTTGATCATTACCAGGATCTGGAGGCTCATTATCAACGGCGTCCCAGCCTTTGGATTCTTCCCAAGGGAGATTGGGGTCAAGGGCACGTGGAACTGGTCCAGATTCCGACGGGAAGCGAATATAACGAAAATATTAACGCGTTTTGGGTGCCGGAAAAGCCGCTGGAGCCCGGAGAAAGATCTGAATTTTCGTACACGATGAAATGGAGTTCGCAGGAATTTGAGCCCGTCAGTCAAGGGTATGTGGCTAACTCCTGGGTTTTGCGCCAGGAAAATGAGAGAGTGAGATTCGTCATTGATTTCTATGGACCGCAGCTGGAGTCGATTGTTTCCGGACATGAATTGACAGCTGATATCAGTGTGGCTAAAGACTATAAGCTACTGGACCATCAGGTCATTAAAAACGACACCACCGGCGGATGGCGGCTGGTGTTTCAGATAGAACCAAATAAAGATGCACCGCTTAAGGACATTCTGCCTAACAGAACTGCCGTGGATTTGCGGGCGTTCTTGAAATACCAACAGGAAAGGGTAACGGAAACGTGGGATTTTACGTTTTTACCGTAATGAGGTAACACTATGTGGACGGATAAGCAAATATTCGCAACTGATTTTAATTCTAAAGATGCTCGGATGACGCCACCGATGCGGCGTTCTCCGATTGCCTATCGACCTTATTCGAAAGAGGATAAGTCGTTTGTGCGATCCCGGCCGTGTCCGTCTAAAGTGACTTTGATCAGCCATAGGATTGTGTTTTTTGGTTTGATTTTTGTCTCGTTAATGTTTGGCGGCATTGCTATCTCCACAGTTTTTAGTCCGGAAGGAATTACCCGTTTAGAAGCAGGAATCATTTTTATTTTTACTCTTCTTTTTGGATGGACCTCAACCAGCTTTTGGATGACCATCATTGGGTTTATCAGCCTCATGCGCGGTCCTAAGCGGATAACCACTATGCCCACACTGCCTCAAAACGTGACGGGCATTGCGAAAC
>JAEUSC010000048.1 GCA_016789035.1 Candidatus Omnitrophota bacterium | reverse complement strand
TAGTGATGCGCGAAGGAAAGATGTGTATGGATCTTATTAAGGCCAATATGGATCAATTATTATCTATGGGTGTTAAACTAGAATATATTTTTGATTCCCGAGTGTGCACGGTCTGCGACCCGGGGTATTTCTCTTACCGCCGGGATGGTTCCAAAGCCGGTCGGATGATATCAGCCATGATGTTCAAAGGAACGAGAATATGAGTCTCCAGAGTGAATATGTTGTTGTCTTTGTAACGGCTAAAGATAGTCAGGAAGCAGAAAAAATTGCGCAGGGGCTCCTTGAAAAGAAGCTCGCGGCGTGTGCTAATATTCTCGATTCGTTGCGATCTGTTTTCTGGTGGGAAGGCCGCGTTGATCGGGCCAACGAGGTGCTGCTGGTGATAAAAACCCGGATTGATGTAATGGAACAGCTCATCACGATTGTCAAATCTTTGCACAGCTATGACACCCCTGAGATTATCGCTTTACCAATTATCGGAGGCAGTCGAGATTATTTGGCGTGGATTGGGGCCTCTGTCAAGCCATGTTCCTAGGAGAGTCAATGTCTCATCGGTTGTTTGGAATCTTGCTAGCTCTGACCTTTTTCGGTTGGATGTCTCCAAATGTTTTTGCCATCAATGTTTCATTCTTTCCGCAAAAGGGTGTGATGGGAAAAAGGGCGTGGGATTTTACACTTCCCACGGTCACGGACAAGACATTCACGCTCAGTGAATCGATTGCTGGAAAAAAAGCCATTATTTTTTTTGGAACGACCTGGTGTCCTTACTGCCGCAAACAATTCATGAAAATTAATTCGGTATATAAAGAGATCACTAAGAAAGAAATCGTGGTGGTTTTTGTAAACGTTGGAGAATCCAAGGCCTCGGTTAAGAAATATTTAAGTCGGAATAGATATGATTTTGACGTAGTGATGGATTACAAGGAATCCCTGGGGGAATTGTATCCATTTGCCGGGATTCCTGCGCTGTTTTTTGTCGATGAAAAGGGTGTCATAAAAGCTTTACTTTACGACCTTCCCAAAGACTATCATAAATTTTTCTAGATATTTTTAGATACTGCACTCAACGCTGAGCTTTCACTCGGAGGCGAATGCTCATTTTGTCTTTGGCAGATTGTTCTGAACATCTGCGCGTAAACGGGCCTCTGTCATAAAATCAACAATCATCTGATTGCGTTTTTCTTCGATGAGCGCTGAGGCATATTTATCTTTTGCTTTCTGGAATTCCGCTTCCTCGACGGGCATTACGAGATCACGATAAAGGATGCAGTATCCCTTAGCCGTCGCAATAGCTGGGCTGAGTTTGTCTTTTTCAGTTAGATCATAGGCGGCATCCTGGAATTCTTTGGAAAGCCCAATCACTGGAAGATACTGACCGCGGTTAAAAACGGGTGTTTGTTGGGTTTTTAAATTTAGATCCCCAGCCGCAGAATTAAAAGTCATTTCCGGTGCGGCATTAAGCTTTTCTTGGAGACTTTTTACAGCCTCTGTGGCCTTTTGTTGAGCGATTTCGAATCCTTTGCGTGTCTTTATGGCATCGACAACTTTGTTTTTAACGGAATCGAAGCCTGGTTGCGAGGCTTCCTTACGGTCTTTTACGCTAAGGAATTGAAAGCCTGTTGGGGTTTCGATCGGTTCGCTGACTTGACCATTGCTTAAGTTGAAAATTTTTTCCAATGTATCATAAGACCAGCCAAGGCTGAGGTTTGGTTGGTTCATATCGAAAAAGCCACTTTCCTTGAGGTCCAGCGCATATGATTTGGCAATGGTTTCAAGTTTGTCGCCCGCTTGTATTTTGACGCTGATTTCATAAGCCTTGTCTTTGATGGCCTTCTTTTCTTCATCTTTAGTCCCGGCAGGATAATCGAGGTTTAAGTACTGAACATTGATTGACGGCGGCATCATAAACTGCTGGGGATTTGCTTCAAAATAACTCTTGGCGTCTTCGGTCGTAACTTGG
>JAEUSC010000451.1 GCA_016789035.1 Candidatus Omnitrophota bacterium | reverse complement strand
TCGATTAATGGATGTTTCTTTAGCTCTTACTAGGACTACCATTTTTATTGCAGTTTATTCGTTCATTTTAGGAGCTCCTTACGTAGTTGCATTAAACTTTCAAGTGTATTTAAGGTCTATTTTCTCGGAAAATTGGTGGTTAGTTCCCATGATTGGATTGACTATCTTGGCTACGGCAGGACCATTTATATATCTTTACATTCAGAAACGAGCAGAGGAGCAAATTTTAAAAGATCAACGTAGATATCAGGCAACGTTAAGTCAGGCTTCGGCAGGTATGGGCAGGATCAAGGATCTAAAGCGTCTATTGGAATTGATTGTCTACATTGTCACTCGAGCTGTGAGGTTGGAGCACAGTTCAGTCTTCATTCTTGATAATGCAAAAGGCAAATATTTGATGGGTGCTTATAAACGAAGTGTTGATGTCTGCTCGGTAACGGAGGTGTCTTCTGATTCTGTTTTGGTACAGTATCTGATTAGAACGAAACTTCCCGTAGTTTACGAGGAAATCAAGCAGAGGGTCCAGGATTATAATGACCAGGAGCTGGCGAGGGTAGAAGCGGCGCTTATTGAATTGGATGCCGCTCTTGTTGTGCCAAGTCTTATTGAAGATCGGCTGCTGGCCATTCTGGTGTTGGGAAAGAAAAAATCCGGGAAGTTGTACGGTGAAGATGATCTTTCTGTGTTTTCCATTTTGGCCAATCAAGCGGCCCTAGCTATTGAAAACGCCCAGTTTTATGAAGACGTCAAGAATACCCAGGAGCAGTTGTTTCAGGCGGAGAAAATGGCCACCATTGGGACCATGGCCGATGGGCTTTCTCATCAAATCAATAATCGCTTGCATGCGCTTGGGTTTATTGCCGGGGATGCGCTGGATACAATCAAAATAAAACGCAATGCCGAGATGTCTAAAGAAATGCGCGAAGTGATCAGTGACCTGGAGCGTTCACTGATTCGGATTCAGGAAAATGTGAAGCAGGGCGGGGAGGTTGTTCAGGGATTGCTGCGCTATACGCGCAAAGGCGAACAAGGGCACGCGCCGGTTGAAATTGATAAGGTTGTCACGGCCGCACTTGAAATGGCCCAGTTTAAAATCAAGACGCATGAGATGAAAATCTTAAGAGAATATGACAAGAATGGTCCCATGATTAAAGGGAATTTTACCCAGCTTCAGGAGGTCTTTTTTAACATGATCGATAACGCCTATGATGCCATGATGCAGCGCAAGAATGAGAAAAAGGAGCCGGGATTCCAGCCGACGCTGCGCATTCAGTCGGCCGTTGAAAATAACAGGATCTTCGTTAAGTTTCGGGATAATGGAATTGGTGTTAAGCCGGAAGATGTTCAGAAAATTTTCACGCCGTTTTTTACGACCAAACTCTCGAGTCGAAAAGGAACGGGGCTTGGGTTGTATGTAATTAAAAAAATTGTCGATGAGAATCACAAGGGCAAGGTCACATTTGAGTCTGAATATATGCAGGGCACGACGATGATTCTAAACTTGCCGATGGCGCATTAAAAAAATGTGAAATTCTTTGTAACCGATTATAAATTTATATACACTACTTATCATCTGCGGTGTAACAAGCTTGCACGTTTTAAATTTTAATAACGTTTTAACTAATTCTGAGC
>JAEUSC010000448.1 GCA_016789035.1 Candidatus Omnitrophota bacterium | reverse complement strand
TTGCATTAAGACGACACTCGATTTTATGAAAGATTACCAGCAGCTTATTGCTTTTGCGCCTATCCTTTTTACGGGATGTGTTCTTAGTTATACTCCATTTCTAAAAGAAGCTATGCAAATCGTAGTCCGTTGGAAAATGCTGTTTTATTCGGTCCTTTGAGTCGTGCAGATATGTAGATTTTTACTCGGAATGAATGTGGGGAGTCATTATGTTGTTTAATGTGGATATTAAATTATGGATCCGCAAGGTGTGCCAACAGCACCTTCCAGAAATTCGTAATATTTACCGAGTAAAAGAAAGTCCGTGGAGCCGCGTTTATCATGTTTTAACTGCCGAGAAGGTTTTCCTTTGTAAGGTGGGACCCTTATCAAGCGGAGTCACTAACGAATACCGTGCGCTTTCTTTCCTGTCGACCAAACGTATTCAATGCGTTCCTCAAGTGATTTGTTATCGGGAAGGAAAAGACCAGGCGCTCCTTTTGACGCCTTTTATTCACCAATCGGGTTCATACAATGCCGTTAAATTGGGAGAAAATCTTGCTCGAATTCACTCTTTGAAACATTCAAAAAAAAATTGCGAAGAATTTATATTGGGACTTTTGAAAACAAAAGAGAATGAGCTTTCCGATCTTAAATATGTTTGGCGTCAAGAAGCTCTCAGGAGGATACGATTGTTGGAGCGAGCTGGTGACATCTTAAAGCAAATGAATTCCTTATATAGGAAACAAAGAAAGTTCTTTGCGAAAGATCCCGCCCGTTTTATCCACATGGATGCGCAGGACGCTGTTATTCCTAACGAGGACCAAATGTACTTTGTGGATTGGCATATGGCAGGCTACGGAGATCCAGCCTATGACTTGGCGCGTTTATGCGAATATGAACACCAAAGAACGCCTCTTTTTGACAAAGGCGACTTCCTAAAAGCCTATACCGGTGGTAATAAATTGGCAGAGTCTATGGCTTGGAGAATGGATTATTATGGCCTGGCTAGTCGAATAGCGTTATTGCTGTACAGTTTTGGTGACTGTGCCAACTTAGTCCGCTATCGTGCGAGCCCGTTGGTTGTTTCTGTCCGTGAACGAGATTTCCTGGTGAAATTGGTGGATCATAAAATAGGAGCTCATTTGCAGAAAATTCAGTCTGATATGGAAAGGTTATCGGCTTGAGCAGAGTGGCCCAGGTTTTATTTACGAGAGCACCTTTGCCTGGAAAGACAAAACGGCGCTTAACGCCATTTTTAACATCCCAACAAGCCTCCGATTTACATAAGGCCATGATTTCCGATACGGTCAGCGTTATGAAAAGAGTCGAGGCGGATATTTTTATATGTCACGAACCGTCTTGCGACGATAACTTTTCGTTCGAAGAGTGGGTTGGAAAACAAAGGACCTACCCCCAGCGTGGGCGGGTTCTGCACCAAAAAGTGATCAACGGTTTTATGGATGTGTCTAAACGAGGTTATCAAAAGGCTTTTCTTATTGTGTCAGATAGTCCATTAATTCAAGAGGACTATTTGCAACAGGCCTTGGATGCCGTTAATAACGATGAACCGGTCGCGGTGATCGGTCCTTCACATGATCGCGGGGCTTATTTGTTGGGGGTGAACCGTTTTGAAGACTTTGGTTTCCTCAAAGATATCCCCTGGAGCGAAAGCACTGTCCTTGATATATTGATCTCGCGCATTTCGGCCAGCGGTTTTAGTTTAATAACGTTGCCGGCTGTCCGGGATATTGATGAAAAAGAAGATGTTTATTGGCTGTTAAGGGAATCAGCACGAGTTGCTGGCCATGAATTACAGCAAGTTAAAAAATTCTTTCGTGCCGAGGGAAAATCAATTTTCAATGGCACTTAAGTCGTTGCTACCAATGGCAGGAGATAAGATATGGTTGGTGTGGTTAAGAAACCCATGAAGATCAAAGAAGTGTTTGATGTCTGCGGCGGTTTTGTGCGTTATTTTGGTACAACCGAGGTGATGGAAAATATGGCTTCTTTTGTTGACCGAAAGAAGGCTCTGCGGATTTTAGCCTGTTGCGCAGGAGGTGACCAAGCGTTGACATTTTTAGGAAACGGTAAAAAAGGAACAGAGGTGTTTGCCTTTGATCAAAATCCAGCGCAGCTTTTTGTGCTGGCCTGCAAAGCCGATTATTTGGAAAATCCAAAGATCA
>JAEUSC010000414.1 GCA_016789035.1 Candidatus Omnitrophota bacterium | reverse complement strand
ATCGCCCCCACAAACGGTTTGCCCGAGGTAATCTGAGAACCAATATGAATATGAACACCGTTAATATTGACGCTGGAGTATTTCTTTCGCGATAAAAAAATCTGGCGCGTGGTTTTTAAATCGATGCCGAACTTTTTCTTCAATGTACCTGTGGTGATAAAGTCATGCGTCGGCGCTTGAACATCAGGATTGATTCGGATGGCAACGCTAGCAATCTTCCCCATTTCTTTGGCAATCGCATTGATTCTCTCCAGCTCCGGCAAAGACTCAACATTGAAAAACAGAATGCGTTCGCAAATGGCCTCTTGAATCTCCTCTCGCGTTTTCCCAACAGAGGCAAAAACAATTTTTTGAGGATCCGCTCTAACAATCCGTGCCTTTTTCAACTCGCCCAAAGAGACAATGTCAAGTCCTGCACCTTTATCGACCAGCGCTTTAATTACCGACAAACTATCGTTGGCCTTCATAGCAAAACAAATCACAGGATTAACAGGAGCGAAGGCTTTCTGAATTTTTGTAAAATGATCCGTTAACGTTTTATAGGAGTAAATATAGCAGGGCGTTGCGATCGATTGGGCAATTTTGCTGACAGCCACATCCTCACAAAATAATTCACCCCTCTTAAAATGAAAATCGTGCATCGAAAATTCCTTTAGATGTAAACTCACTTTAAAATTTTATGCCATCGGGCCAATTGCGCATCGACCATTTCCGGATTTGTAGATCCAAATGATTTTTTAATTCTAACAGACATCTTCGGATTTAAAAGTTTTTTTACGTCGACATTTAAATGCTTTGAAAATTTCTTTAACTGATTTTCCGAAAGTGATGACAATAATATCCCGCCATCCAGGCATTCCTTAACCATTTCGCCCACAATGTCATGAGCCTCGCGATAGGAAACACCTTTTCCAATAAGATATTCCATGATATCCACGGAAAAAAACGACTCATCGGCCTCTAATCGCTTTAGAATATTTTCCTTTTTGATCGCTATATTTGCAAACAGCTCAGAAAAGACATTCAACATGTCTATTGCAGCCTCCACACTTCGAAACAGGACCGGTTTGTCCAATTGCATGTCCCGATTGTATGTTAAAGGCAATGCTTTTAAGAGCGTCAAAATTTCTATGAGCGCCCCGGGAAACTGTGCACTGGCTCCCCGCATCAATTCCACAACATCAGGATTCTTTTTGTGAGGCATAATGGATGAACCCGTACAAAATGACCAATCGATATCGATAAAATCAAACTCCTTTGTTGCCCACAGCATCAAATCCTCAGACATGCGGGACAAATGCATCGCCAAAATAGACAAATCTGCGATTATCTCCACAATGAAATCCCGGTCACTGACGGAGTCCATACTATTGGCTGACGCCTGGGTAAAGCCCAATTCTTTAGCAACATAATTGCGGTCGGTTGGCAATGAAGACCCCGAAAGTGCGCAACTCCCCAATGGTAAAAAATTCAATCGCATAAAACAGTCAGACAGCCTTGTTTTATCACGCTCAAGCATTTCCACATAAGCCAACATGTGATGAGCAAAAAGCACGACTTGCGCGGCCTGCAAATGCGTATAAGCTGGAACAATCACATCATTATTGGCTTTCGCAAGTTTTAAAATGGACCGCTGCAGTGCGGAAACGCCCAAAATTAGATTGTAGATATTTTCTTTACAGTATAGCTTGACATCACAAACCACCTGGTCATTACGAGAACGGGCGGTGTGAAGACGATCCGCCGGCGCACCGATCATTTTCTTAAGCACCGTTTGAATATTCGAATGAATGTCTTCTTCTTTGGGATCGAATTTCCACGATCCGCTTTCAATTTGCTTTAAGATTTTCTGCAAACCGTTGACGATCGCAGACGAGTCCTTCGATGAAATGATCCGGCATTTCCCCAGCATTTTGGCGTGCGCCATACTGCCCAAAACATCGTATTTGGCCAGACGCTGATCGTAGGCAATGCTAAACGTGAACTTATCGGCAACTTGGCTCGTTGCCGATTTAAAACGGGATCCCCAGAGTTTAGACATTCGCGATCTCCCTAGTAAGGCATTCCCCACAAACGGATGAAGCCTTCGGCTAACTTTTGATCAAACTTGTCTTTATCACCATAGGTCGCCAGCTCCTCATTGTAACGGGAATAAGGCGATTTACGGCCGACCACTTCACAACTACCCTTATACAGCTTAAGACGAACGGTTCCGGTTACGCGCTCCTGCATCTTTTGCACCATCGCATCCATCTGATGCTTCAATGGCGTTTCCCACAAACCATAATAAGTCATTTCGGCATATCGATAAGAAATCTGATGCTTGTAGTGCAGTGTTTCGCGGTCTAAAACAAGTGCTTCTAATTCACGATGAGCCGTGTGCATGATTGTCCCAGCGGGATTTTCATAAATTTCGCGGGACTTGATTCCCACCAAACGGTTTTCCACCATATCTACCCGGCCGACACCGTTAGCCCCACCGATGGCGTTAAGCTGATTAATCAGCGCTACAGACTCATATTTCGTATCATCGATTTTGACCGGAATGCCCTTTTCAAATTCAACTTCGATATAGGTCGGCTTATTCGGACATTTCAATGGATTTTCGGTCATTACATAAATTTCTTGGGGTGGCTCTTGCCACGGATCTTCCAAAACTCCGCATTCAATGGAGCGGCCAAACAAATTAATGTCGGTGCTATACGGACTTTTCTTGGAAACATCAATAGGGATATTATTGCGCTTGGCATAATCAATTTCCTGCTCACGCGTTTTAAATTCCCAGGTGCGCAATGGTGCCAACAATTCCAGCTGCGGCGCCAAAATTTTGGCAGTGACTTCAAACCGGACTTGGTCGTTTCCTTTTCCTGTGCATCCATGTGCGATAGCGGTTGCCTTTTCTTTCTGTGCAACTTTGACCTGATGTTTAGCAATTAAGGGACGAGACAATGCGGTCGCCAGATAATATTTGTGCTCATAAACAGCCCCCGCCTTGAGCGCCGGGAACACATAATCTTCGACAAATTCCTTTTTCAAATCCAGAATGTAAACCTTGGAGGCGCCGGTCATGAGCGCCCGTTTTTCATACGTCTTAAAATCAGATCCTTGACCGACGTCCGCCATGTAGGCAATGACATCATAGCTTTTATCTTTCAGCCATCGGATCAAGCAGGACGTATCAAGCCCGCCGGAATAAGCCAACACAACTTTTTTCATGTTATCCTCCGTTATGAAATTGGTAATGGTCGGGGCTAATGGCCTTATTCATTAGCGAGATAACTCCGCCACTAAATGATCATCAACTTTATTATTCAAAGTCACAAAGATTTATCTGCTTCACATAAGTGAGACCCGACAAACGGCACAAAACGCTTTTGAAGCCCTTATGATCTGCTCCGTTTGTACAAAGATATTGGGTATCGCTTGAACATCCACTGTGTCCTGAAGACCCGCGAAAACAATTGACCGTTGGAGCGATCGTTTTGACTTCATTCAAATAGCTCTCTTGATCGGAAATACAAAATTCATAAACCAACGTGCTGCCAGTCAAACGCCCTGCATCGTCAATCTTGTTTATATCGAAACTGATTTTGTCTTCACGGCATTGAAGAAATTGGTTCTGCTCGTTTGCCTGCGCGTACGAATTGAAAGCTAGCATCAAGGTTAGGACAAACACACCCTTTCTTAAGAAACCAAACATATTATTTCTTCTTTTTCACTATTGGTTTCTTGGATGCCGCACGGCCCAATAAAAACACCAGAATCGCTTTCTGAACGTGCAAACGATTTTCCGCTTGATCAAAGATAATCGAATGCGCACTGTCGATGACATCCTCGGACACTTCCTGACCTCGGTGCGCCGGCAAGCAATGCATAAAGATATAACTTTTATCCGCCAGATGGGCCAGCTGACTATTGATTTCAAATCCCTGAAAATCTTTCAAACGCTTCTTCGTCTCTTCTTCCTGCCCCATGCTGACCCAAACGTCAGAATAAATGACATGCGCACCTTCCACAGCGCGGCGCGGATCATGGCTTAAGGCAATGGCAGATCCA
>JAEUSC010000412.1 GCA_016789035.1 Candidatus Omnitrophota bacterium | reverse complement strand
TGGATGCTGGTTTTTACGGTTGTTTATTTACTGTAATTAACGAGGAGAATGTATGACGAGCAAAGGTTCATATTTATACATTGCGGTATTCTTGGGAATCATGACAGCCGTTGAGCTTTTTCTTTATCCGCAACACGGTTTGGGTCAGTGGCGCACGACCGGTCTTTTAACACTGATGGGTTCAAAGGCGCTCATGGTGGCGTTGGCATACATGAATCTCAGAAAAGAGGGCTGGGCATTGAAGATCGCATTCTTTGCGCCGATCCCTGTGGCCATTTATTTCTTACTGTTTATGCTTTATGATGCGGCTTATTTATGGAAATCATGATATGAAGAAGTGGCCATTGGCATTCTTTTATTGGCTTGTCGCTATGCCTTCCACATTTGCCTGTCCGGCCTGCGCTGTCTCAAAAAGCCAAACTAGTGCCTGGCAGACGTTTTGGATTTTAAGCGTGATGGGAATCCTTCCCATTGTGGTTTTCGCCGTCATTAGTCTGATCATTGTGAGGTTGCAAAATAATGAAAAAAAATACGTCACTCGTTCTTGATGCGTTTTTATGGGTGGCCTTTATGGCGCTGGCAGCTATTGTGGCGTTCAATCTTCTGGTGCGCGACAAGTATCGGAATTTTGGAGCCGTTTCATTCGGTTCCTTTCCTGAGTTCGTTCTAAAAATGCCGGAGGGAAAGTCTTTTGACCGTCATCAAATCAAGGGATATGTTTGGGCGGTGCACACCGGACCTTCCGCTGATGACGCGATGGGGATTGCGAGGCAATTGGCCATCATCGCAAAACAGACGGTCTCAGGCAAACGTCATTTGAATGTTTTGACAGTCTCGCAGGAATTTGCTTCTCTTAAGCCGCTTATGCCGTATCATTACATTGCCGGAGGAAACAGCCAAGACATTAGCCGGATGTTTGCTGAAACAGGAACAATAACTTCCAGTACCGTCTTTCTTGTGGATCAAAACAGCATCATTCGTGGCCGATATGACTTTAAAGATGTGGATCAGTATCGGGCCTTTCAGAGGGATTTGATGCGGCTTCTCTAAAATGGAGGACAGGCGGCCTCATTAACCTCTTCAAGCTAAGTGCTTGGAGAGGTATTTTTTTTGTGTTAATATTCCAAATGTTTATTTGACCCGATGAGCGAGCGGACAGGTCATGCTTTTAAATACCGATGCCGTGTGCTAACAGTCATCTTTTCCGAACCGGAAAACATAAAGTCCTGGATTTATGAAGACCTTTAGTTCTGACTATACTAATATCCGCAATGCCCTCGATGAAGCAGCTATTCTTGCTGTCACGGATGTGACAGGTAAGATCATTTTTGCTAACGACAAATTCTGCCGAATCTCTCAATATACTAGGGAAGAGCTTATCGGGCAGGACCACCGCATTATCAATTCCGGCTATCATCCCAAAGAGTTCATGCGGAATCTTTGGCGCACGATTGCCGGGGGGAAGGTCTGGCGCGGGGAACTCCGCAACCGCGCCAAAGGCGGCACGTTTTATTGGGTGGACACAACCATCATCCCCATATTCAATAAAAAAGGTAAGCCCCATCAGTATATGGCCATTCGTTATGACATTACTGACCATAAAAAGGCCCAGGAGGCTATTCAGCTCATTCCGCAGCGGATCCTTAAAGGCCAGGAAGAAGAACGTCTGAGAATTGCCAAAGAGATCCATGATGACTTGGGACAGTTAATGGTGGCGCTTAAGCTTTCCTTGGTCAGTAGGACTATGGATTTGACCGCCAAGTATCCGGAATTAAAGAAGTTGGCGGATGATCTTAAGTCTCAAGTCAACGTAATGATCGATAAGACCCGCGACCTTTCCCATGAGCTTTCTCCATTAGGTTTGAAGCACATCAGCCTGATTGGTTCCCTTGAAGAACTGATTGAATCCATGAATTGCGGTAAGAAAACAGTATTTAAGTTTTCACATCGGAGTTTTGATGGTGTTGATTTGGGTGAAAAGAAAATTATGCTTTACCGCATTGTTCAGGGAGCTTTGATGAATGTCATCAAACATGCTAAAGCTAAGATGGTCGAGGTGAGTATGACCCGGCTGAAGGACAAAGTTCATCTAGTGATTAAAGATGATGGAAAAGGTTTTCATGTGCATCAAAAAAGGAAGGCGGCAGGTCTGGGGCTGGCCTTGATGAAAGAACGCGCTAAGCTTATTAATGCAAAAATAACTATAAAGTCTAAGGTCGGTGCCGGAACAGAAATTCGTCTGGCCGTCCCAATTGAGGAATCTTTGAATGACAAGAAGTAAAATTATTTTGTGCGATGATCATGCCGTCGTGCGCGTAGGCTTAAAGGAGCTGATTCAGAAAGACAAGGCGTTGACAGTCATTGCCGAGGCCAAAGACGGGCAGGAATTGGTTGATTTAGTCTTATCACGCAAATGCGAGTTGGTCATCATGGATATTTCGATGCCCAATAAGGACGGTTTGACAGCACTTAAAGAGATTCATGAGAAATGTCCCAAGATTAAGGTGCTGATTCTTTCCATGCTCAAAGACTTTCAGCATTTTCAGGAAGTGATGTCTAGCGGCGCGGCCGGATACATGGTCAAGGACGATGCGCCTGAACAGCTCATTATCGCTGTTAAAAGTATTTTGCGCGGCAACAAGTTTGTCTCGCCTTCGGTCACCAAGGTTCTTGTTGATCATCAATTGCGTTCAGTGGATGATGGGGAGGTTCCTTCTCTGGAAATTTTAACAACCCGGGAGAGACAGGTCCTGACCATGATCGCCAAGGGAATGGCAAACAAGAATATTGCCGCCAAGCTTAAAATCAGTATCCGGACCGTTGAACATCATCGCGCCAATCTCACCAATAAGTTGGGTTTCAAGACACCGGCCGCCTTGGTTAAATTTGCGATTGCCAAAGGGTTGGCATAAAAACGTGTTCGCTCATCTTTTCAAAGCCCTTTCGATAAATATTCCAGCAATCGTAAAACGCTACCCAGCCCTTTAATTAAGAGGCTGTCTAGGTATCTCTACCTACCTCTCCCAGCAAAAAATCGCATATAACCGTTCTTAATTATTTGTTATAAATCAAACGGAAAGGAGAAAAGGCGTCCCCGGGAGAGCGATTATGAGAATTTTATTGGCGTGCGACAAGTTAAGTTCGTTTGAAAATATTTATTTTGATTTTAAGAGGGCCGGATTTCCGGATGCTGCGGACATATGTGTATTATCTGTTGCGGACGTTTTTGTTCCTCCGGGATACACAAAGACAGATCTCAAGCGTTCGTCTGATCAAGCGTACTTAAGTTTTATTGATAAGGAAATTGAATCAGCTCACCAATTGGCGGACCGCATGGGAGGTCAACTCCGGTCCAGGTTTCCGCATTGGCGTTTACATACTTATTCTGTGGGCGGATCACCGGCGGAGGAAATTATTAAAAAAGCCCAGGACTGGATGGCCGATCTCATCGTGGTCGGATCCCATGGCAGGCCGGGCGTTGGAGAATTCTTCTTTGGAAGTGTCGCATTAAAGGTCTTGGCTGGTTCTGCGTGTTCTGTGAGGGTGGTCCGTAAAGGTCCTTTAGAAGAGGCTTCGCCGTCCCGAATCATCGTCGGTGTGGATGGGTCGGCACAGAATGAGTATATGATCAATCAGATTGGTACCCGGCATTGGAAAGAAGGAAGCTCAGTGCATTTGATTACCGCAGTTAACATGATGGTCGATCCGGCCATTTTTTCCGATAGTTTTAATACAGGCCCGTTTTTGTCAGTTCTGATCACTCCGGAAAATCAAAATGCCAGGAAAGAATGGCAGTCCTCCAAAGATCATAAGCAGATGGATTGGATTAAAAGGATGCATTCTGATTATCAATCCAGACTGGAAAGGTCCGGTCTATACGTTTCTTCTTTGATTCAAGAGGGAGATCCGAAGGTGTTGTTGTTAAAAGAGGCGCAGCGCTGGGGGGCAGATTGCATTTATATGGCGGCGGTCGGTCATAGCCAAATTGAGCGGCTATTGATTGGCAGTGTTTCGGTGGCTTCCGTCATACGGGCCCAATGCTCAGTCGAAGTTCTTAGGAAACGCAGATGAGATGTGTTTCATCCATCATTTTAGAGTGGCTGCGTGTAACCGAAAAAAGTAGGTAATGCTACCTATGCGTTTGTGTAGATGATCTGATTCATGAACATTCTGCAGCCGCTTATAGTTAAGGCGTAAGAAACAATGGGAAGGTGGGTTCCAGACAGATGGGAAGAAAAATTTTAATTATCGATGACAGTGATGAATTTAGAGGGATGCTCAAGGGCTATCTAAAAATGCACAATCTTGGAGCAGAAATATTTGAAGCAAGTACCGGTGAAATGGGAATAACCAAGGCTTCGTGCTTGCGACCGGATGTTGTCTTGATGGACATCAGTCTTCCAAAAATTAATGGTCTGGCAGCCACACAGCAGATCAAACTGGATAATCCCGA
>JAEUSC010000408.1 GCA_016789035.1 Candidatus Omnitrophota bacterium | reverse complement strand
TCAATAATGTTAATGAGCTTAAAAAGGGGAACAAAAAGAGGGCCCTGGCAAATGGCATACGCGCGGCGAAAAACGACTGGATTTTAGTGACAGACGCCGATTGCCGGCCAGCCAGTGAGAACTGGGCAAAAAAAATGCAGGAAGCTGCAGGAGGAGATACCGAAATCGTTCTGGGTTATGCACCCTACGATACAATGCCCGGTTTTCTGAATAAGTTCATTCGATTTGAAACGATTTTTACTGCCACGCAATATTTATCAATGGCATTGTTGAAGATGCCATACATGGGGGTAGGCAGAAACATGCTTTACAAAAAGCAGTTGTTTGAAAAGACCGGGGGATTTGATGCGCACCTGGATGTGTTGTCGGGGGACGACGATTTATTCGTCAATGAAGTAGCACATCGGGGCAATGTCGCCATCCAGATCGATCCGGAAACTTTTGTCTATTCCCGTCCAAAAACTACCTGGGGAAGCTACTACCGTCAGAAAGCACGGCACTTGTCTTCAAGCAAACATTACAAACGAAGACATCAGATCATTCTGGGCCTGTTTTCTATGTCACATTTTGTGCACTACTTAGGTGGATTTGTGCTAATTATATTAAATTTTAGCACAATATTTGTAACCATACTATATGGTATAAGAATGCTTATCCTGCTATGGTTGTTTGGACGAATACTCGCAAAGTTGAAAGACAAATCACTATTGTTATCCATCCCTTTGTTAGATGCCACTTACAGTTTATATTACTTAATTTTTTCACAGGCATTAATATTCAACAAACGTAAATGGAACTAAAACTGAACAACAAATTATCACCCAGAGCTTTAGAAGATTTTGAATTGGTAAAAGATGCGATCGAAGGTGACCAGCGCGCTTTCTCTAACTTGATGGATCGTTATCGCCATTCAATTTTTCACGCCATGTATCGCATGGTCAACAACACCGAAGATGCCCACGATCTGACAATGGAGGCCTTTGGTAAAGCTTTCAACAAGCTCGACAGCTACGCGCCCAATTTCGCGTTCAGCACCTGGCTTTTCAAGATTGCTGTCAACAACTGTATTGATCATATCCGCAAAAAGCGGATTAATCTCCTGTCTATCGATGATCCCATCGAAGCCGACAGCGACCACAGTTTTTCCGGCAATATCAACAGCAACAGCCAGAATCCGGAAGAGGGCTTCATCCGCACCCAACGCATCGAGATGATGCGCCGAGTCCTTCAGAAACTAAGTATCAAATACCGGCTCATGATCGAATTGCGGTATTTTGAAGAGCTGAGTTATGAAGAGATTGCCCAGGAACTGGATATTCCACTCGGTACCGTCAAAGCACAGCTTTTCAGGGCCAAGGAAATCCTGTTTGCCCTTCTGCAGCAACCCGGCGCTCAGGCGTATTTCGATACGAGGTTGCGGAAAGCGAGTTGAATGAACCAGTTATTGGGAAATTAAAAAAAAATTAGAAATTGGAAATTAGCCTATCTTTCGGGTTGATTTCCAATTTTTTTTTTGAACCACCTATTTTTTTGAACCACATAAGAAACATAAGAATACATAAGCTGACTTGTCTTAGGTGTTCCTATGTCCCTCGTATATTTACCACGAATTCCGCTCATTTACACGAATAATAAATTAGTGAAAATGAGTGCAATTCGTGGCTGTATGATCTTATGTGTTCTTATGTCCCTTATGTGGT
>JAEUSC010000386.1 GCA_016789035.1 Candidatus Omnitrophota bacterium | reverse complement strand
ATCAATTTGGCCTATACGGTATTGACTGGCGACCAAAATCCTCAAGGCATCAACATACAGGCCGGCCATAGTCTTCGTAAAATCAAAAGCCGGAACCTCGCCGATAATATCGGCATAAATCTTTGACGATGCAATCACCTTAAATGACAATTCAGCATTCAATGCCAGCATACGGCTGATCAATTCCGACGCTTGAGCATATTCTCCGGCACGAAACCTTAGGACAGCCAGGTTGTAGTAAGTCGGTACGAATATCGGGTTAATTTCCAAAGCCCTGGTATAGCTTACGACCGCCTCATCGGCTTTCCCCTGATGGAATTGACAGAAGCCGCTCATAGCATACGCATCGGCATTTAAGGGCACAGGCAAAACAGAAGCCGCAAACTCAAAATAGCTCAGATAACCAATCCAATCGACGTTGTCAGCCCTCTGGCCCGGCGTTACAAAAGCAACTAAGCCTTCAAAATCCTTAGGCATTAATACATTCAACATGATCATCTTTGACCGATCTTGCACTTCCTGCCGTTGGGTCGAAATCATGCGACTCAATCCGCGGAACGCCAACCGGCCATCGGAGTCTTTCAGAAATCCTGACCAAAGCGGAACAACAAGGAGGATATACAAAATGATAAGAACAATGTTGATTCTAAATAGATGGGAGTTCATCAAATGTCCGATCACAGTTGTAATTTTACAAAAACTGTAGGGTAGAAAACACCAACTGACAAGAAAAATTCAGAATTTTACAAAATAACTTGATCTATGATTAGGAACTCCTTAACATGAACGCACTTAAAAAACTAAGCTTTATGGTCAAATCTACCACACCCCTTTTACTGTCTCCCATTCTATTGTTGTGCATGTTGCTTTCATTATTTTTTTGGAGCTACGTTGGTCTAACTTCCAAAACACTGATTTATCACGATTCGCTGAGCTACCAGCACAGCGGTACAATCCTCTATAAAGGCCCGTGGACTGAATATTTTACAACCGGTCCGAACCGCGAACCGGTGTACCCCCTGCTAATTTCCGTAGCCATGCGGCTGGCGCAAACATTCCATTGCGATTATCTTAAAATCCAAATCATCTTTCAGATTGGCATTATGTTGTTGACCCAATGGATGACAGCAGTTCTACTCAAACGGCTGGAAGTTTCCACCTGGATTTCTGCAATCGCGGTTGCTTATCTGGGACTATCTCCGGCTTTTGTTAATTTTGGCTTCATCCTCTATTCTGAAATCATCACCTACCCCTTGATTTTATGGCTTGCACTTGAACTCACCAACACATTTTCAGAAGTTAATAAAGCATCCTTCCGTCGAATCGCAGCCAACGGGATAAGGCTGGCCGCCGCTGCTCTGGCCATAACGTTTACCAAAGGCATTTTTGAAGTCATTGTTCCAATGCTAATGATCTGCTGTTGTGTTCTTTTCCTATCAAGAACGTCCAACCACTCGTTACGCAAGCGCCTGGCATTTTTATTTTTTGTTTTTTTACTAACCTTTCAGGTTCCTTTAGCCGCTTATAAACAACTCAATAAAATTTATAACGGGAATTATGCCCTAACCAATCGGGGAAGCTATGCGCTTTACGGCAACACCGCTCGCAGAATGCTGCCGTTAGACCGCGAACGCTTTGTGACTGCCCTAGCGTTTATTCCGGGACCCGATGTCTGCGCATATTTTTTTAAGGAAGCCTGCGCACCCTGGGGCTTTTTGCCCGTTGATATTTTGGCAAGCGTCAGATTTCAGGAACTGCGAAAAACGGTTCAAACCCCCAATGAATTTGATAAAACGATTGTCACAGAGAGCTTACAACAAATCTTTAAAAATCCTTTTCAATACACTCTGCTGACATTTATAGAAGGCACAAAGATTTTCTTCTGGGAAGCCCCGGAGATCTATTGCGTCGTTTATCCTAAACTTATGACACAGATCAGCAACAATCCCTGGGTGCGATACTCATTACGATTTCTTATGGGACTGAGTGGTTTTATATCGCT
>JAEUSC010000384.1 GCA_016789035.1 Candidatus Omnitrophota bacterium | reverse complement strand
TAAATTAATTTTTAAGGGCGTGGGCCAGCGGGGTACGGTTTCCCCGGGAGCACAGATTATAGGCAGGCGATTAGTGACCGCCGCCTTCCGTCTTCTTTCCCGTTATCATCCAAAAATAACACAACAGCAGCCAGATCCAATAGACAAACAATGCAGCAACCTCCAGATGAAACCACAACGGATTTGCGCTCGTGGATAAAGAAACAAAGTCGGTTGAGACATTAATATAAGCGAGCATCGACAGGGCAGCACCGCCGCTTATGATCGAGGCCTTCACTAAATCTCTCTGCAAATTTTGTGCAGCCGTAAAAAGAAATACCGCCCAGCCGAAAGCCAGCGCAGAAATGATCTTATCCTGATAGACGTAGGAAGGGACGTTAAAATAAATAAACAGGCCCGGAATTTTGACGCCCAAAGCATGAGCGATAGCCATAAGAAAAAAATATATCGCCCCGCAATATAGTGAGAATTTTAACTTTTTCATACCAGACACTCCGATCCTTCGTTGGGATCAACGGCGGGAGGATATGCATTCATACAGTTGATTATTTCTTAATTTAGGGAACTTCCAATCAGCTCAAATGCTCAACCACACTGTGCTGCAGGTCCAACACACCCAGCTTCTTGGTTGTGCTCACCCAGAAAATCGCACGCTCCCCTACCTTCAAGGCCTGCACAATTTCATTCTTGCGGGCATCTAATTTGGGCTGGGCAATTTTGTCGATTTTATTGACGACGATGCTAAAGGGAAAATCGTAATACGCCAGCCAATCAATCATCTTGCGGTCAAGCGTTGTGGGGCCCACGAAGGCATCAACCAGGACATAAACCATTGCCAGCGTTGTCCGGTCCTTCAAATAACCTTCAATGATTCCACCCAGCTGGTCTTTCGCTTTGCGGCCGCCCATGGCAAAACCATACCCCGGAAGATCGATGAGCCAACGCCCCGGGACGGCTTCGTACACATTGATCGTCCGCGTCTTGCCAGGAATCTGTGAGGCACGGGCCATGTCCCTTTTGGAGCAAAGCAAATTGATCACCGAACTTTTGCCGACGTTGGAGCGCCCCAGAAAGCATACCTCGGCTTCGCTCACACCGAGTTTACTTGCATTGATTTCTGCTTTCAGGTGGATGGCATTTCTAAGGGAATCGACGGAAATAGCCATAGGATTACGCCTGCCTGTCTTCGGGCTTAAGATACATGTAGAGGTTTTCAATTTTCTGACGGGCCCACGGTGTTTTGCGAAGAAAGGTGAGACTGGATTTGATGCTGGGAGATTTAAGAAAACAATTCACCGGCACGCGCTCATACAACCCGCTCCATTGGTGCACCCGAAGCAAACGGGTGAGGATCGTTTCTAAGTTGACGCCGTGAAAAATGGCATGCCGGTCTTGTTCATCCATAAGATTGACCATCAAAGCCTTAATATTTCTTTTTCTTAAAGAAAGGCTTTTTACCGCCGCCGCCAGGTTTGCGGAACTCTTTGTGCTTTTTATGGAAGCGGGGCTCTTCACCATCGGTATCCTGCTGTTTTTCAAAACATTCACTGCAAAACACCGGACGCCCGCCGGAAGGCTTAAAAGGAACGCCGCAGGTTTTTCCGCACTGGGCGCAGGTGGCTTTGTACTGCATCCGGCCTTTTTTATCATCGAAGCTGCGGTCCGAATCAAAGCTTCTCTTCCCCTCAAAGCTTCTTTTGGGTTCAAAACTTCGTTCCGGCGCAGGCGCGGGCCTGGCGGATGATTGCTTGACCAAAATATCCAGCTTGCGGTTAAGGGCCTCAAGCTGGGCTTCAATCCGGTCCCAAATTTCGACATTATCTTTTTTCATAATACCTTTCTTTAACGCGTCATCATGTTTTTAGACATTTCGAGGATTCGATATGCCAAGAAGTATACATGATAAAAACCCTCTGCAACTATTTATCCTCGTTACGTCCTCTACCCGTGAAATCAGGCCCAAGTATGACTTTAACTAAAGCCCCTGTTGCAGCCTCATGATCTCGCGTTGAAACTTCTGCGAATACTTCTGCTGAATCCGTTGAACATCCGCCTGCAGGGCCTGACGTTCTTTATTGTCCCGCGTTGTCTGGATCTTAGGAACATAGTCCCCTTTGATTTCCTCGATGAGCTTTCGATACTCCTCAGTCATTTCCCGAATGAGCACTGTTTTCGGGTTTCCCGACATCCTTTGGATGGACGCCGTCTTAGATCTAACGGCAGCGGTCTGCTGGCCCTGGTTTCCACCGGTTGCCCTACTGCCCCGGCGTCCTTGAGAACCCGACGGCACTTGCGGCGCCGCAATCTGCCCCGGCCCTTCGGAGCCCGATGACAAAGGCTTTTCAGCCATTTTGAGTATGGCATCGAACTTCGCCTGATACTTATCCTCTTTCAGTCGCGTATTAAACGTATTGGCAAGAACACCACCGCTCAATTTAGAATCGATCATTTGGGCGCGCTGGTTCTGAACGCTGATGAGCTTCTCCCATCCGGCCGTATCCATGGGAGGAGCCTCGAGGGTTCCTTTGACTTCCCGCGCGATCTCTCTTGAGATGATCTTCTCCGGTTTGGGCGGCGGAAGATATTTGGACGGCACACGTCCGCTGGGAGGATCACTTTCCTTTTCCGCTCCCGGGAGGGCCACACCTTCTTCCTGCATCGACGGACGATCATTGGCCGCGCGGATGAGATTCTCTCCCAGCTGAGTGAGCGTCGCGCCTGCACACGCATGGTCTTTGAAAAACTTCCCCAATTGAAAAGCCTCGTTCTCCTCGAGAGTCTCCGAAACTTTCTCAGCAAATTCCTTTGCGTTCATGTCGATGACCTTTTTTTCATTCGACGTCATGTCTTTCATCGCCTTGGAAAAGAAAAAACGAAACACAGCCGGTCTAAACTCCGCCCATTGAGGGGTGAAGCGCTTATCGATATAGACCTCTTCATACGTGTCGCGGTACGTGCTTTCCTGATGACCGTCCATGTAATAGGTCGTACTGATCTTTTCAGACGACGGAATCAGATATTTCTTGAATTCGACAACGGAATCCTTGCAGGTATTGGAAAATATGTCGGCATATGAATTGAAATAAACCTTAAATCGACCCG
>JAEUSC010000345.1 GCA_016789035.1 Candidatus Omnitrophota bacterium | reverse complement strand
TCTAAAAAGTTCGTTCTTTAACCGGTTAAAGGTTAGAAAGGCTTTCTTTAAGGCGGTGGATCGTTCCTTAATTTCGATTCCGTCTGTTCTTTCTTTTGAACATTCCGGCGATGAACTTTATGCGCAAAAACAAAAATTGGTCTTAAAGTTTTTTTTAGGACGAGGAAGTTATGCCACGATGTTTATCAAAAGTCTTTTAGTATAGAAAAAAATAATTTCAGACCAGTCGCCATAATATTTATCTTATAATATTTTTGCCTATGAAAGCTTCTGTATCATCCCGCAAGACATTAAATAAAGATCGTTTGGTGTTTTCATCAGTCCTTTTAGCCGCGCTGGGGTATTTTGTCGATATTTATGATTTGATCCTGTTTAGTATTGTCCGCATCAAAAGCTTAAAGTCTTTAGGTGTTTCTGCCGAGGATTTACTGCCGCAGGGTGTCTTAGTTTTGAATGCACAGATGGCCGGGATGCTTCTCGGCGGTATTATCTGGGGAGTATTGGGCGACAAAAAGGGCAGGCTTTCCGTTCTTTATGGTTCTATCATTTTGTATTCAATGGCAAATATTGCTAATGGATTTGTCCAGGATGTTCCTACCTATGCGCTGATCCGTTTTATTGCTGGAGTGGGTCTTGCAGGAGAGTTGGGTGTCGGAATCACATTGGTCAGTGAAGTCATGTCCAAAGAAACGCGCGGCTATGGAACAATGATTGTCGCTACGATCGGTATACTTGGGGCTGTCTTTGCCGCGCTCATTGGGGATGTTTTTGATTGGCGCGTGGCATATATTCTAGGCGGTCTTATGGGATTCATGCTCTTACTTTTGCGATTGAGTGTTTATGAGTCTGATATGTTTGCTTCATTAAAATCGAAGCAAATCAAGCGCGGCAGTCTTTTATTAATATTTCGGTCATGGTCGAGTACATGGAAATATCTCTGTTGCATTTTGATTGGTATTCCTCTGTGGTTTGTTGTAGGAATCTTAATTACATTTTCTCCGGAATTGGGAAAGGCATTGGGGATGAAGGCTGTTCCTGATCCCGGTAAGGCTGTCTTGTTTGCATATATTGGTTTGGCGGTGGGGGATTTTGTCAGCGGTACTTTGTCGCAGATTTTGCGCAGTCGTAAGAAAGTTTCGTTAATTTTTATGGGACTCATGGCTCTATCGATAACCCTATATCTTTCAAATAAGGAAGCCAGTCTTTCTGTATTTTATGCAAATTGTTTGGCATTGGGTTTCTCGGCCGGTTATTGGGCGATATTTGTTACAATTGCGGCCGAACAGTTCGGAACAAATATACGATCCACAGTCGCTACAACGGTGCCTAATTTTGTCAGAGGTTCCGTAGTTCTGGTGTCGTACGCGTTCAGCCAGCTTAAGCTCATTTTGGGGATCGTTAATGGAGCGTTCGTGATTGCCGGAATATGTCTGTTTTTTGCGTGTTTCGCACTCAGCTTTTTAAAGGAGACGTACGCAAAAGATTTGGATTATGCCGAGGTATGAACAAAAAAATAGAAATAATAATGAGATTTTGTTAATTTCTTCATATAATTAAATTACTTAACATGGAAAGGACATGTATGCGAAATTTTTGTGCGTTGATAATTGTTGTCTCACTTTTTATTCGAGGGGTTTGTAGTTCACTTCCAAATGCATCAGCTGCACAAGAGGCTGATGTCAAAACTCAGGAAATTGTGGGGACGATCCTTTCTCAGAACCCGGAGTCTTCAAGTTTTGATTTAGAATATGAGACTGAAGAAATTCCTCAGCAAAAACATACACTGACTTTCTTTGTGACGGATATTTCGACGATCGATATTGCTATGAGCCAAGGAACACTGGCTGATTTAAAGCCTGGTTTGCGTGTACTGGTTGAGTTTGCACCAATGCCTGACGGGACAAATGTCGTTGAATCTGTTTGGGTCAAAAAATAATTGGTAACACTATTAACAACTGAAAAGGGCAGTGAGATATGAAAAATACGATGCTAATTGTTGTAGGTGTAATGGGAATTATGGGATTTATGGGCTGTCAGAAGAAAGAAGTTGCGGCGCCTATCGAAGAGCCGATCGTCACGGAAGAAACAACGGCCACGGCATTGGCCAATTTGGAAACCAATGCTGTTAATATTGCTGCACCAGTGGTGACGGAAAATCTGACTGGCAATGTCGTCGCTGAACCCGTCACCTCAGCGTTAGAAGCTGTGTCTGGCTCAGTTGAACAGAATGTTAATGAAGTCATAGAAAATCCCACACCGCTTCAAATCCAGGAAGCTTTGAAAAACGCCGGGTATTATGAGGGGAAAATTGACGGAAGTATAGGTCCAAAAACTAAAAAGGCGATTGAGAAATTTCAGACTGAAAACGGTTTAAAGGCAGACGGTAAAGTTGGACGAAAGACATGGTCAAAATTAGGTGTTCATTTGGCGGTCAACGCGGCTTCGGCTGGAATCTCTTCCGCAGCTTCCATTGTCGCACCTGTCACAGAACCTATTTTGACCACTGAGAATACTGAAATGCCAGCGACCAATGAGGTCAGGTAGATTCCGTAGGTTTATTTAAAATTCAAAAGCCGCGATGAAAATTCGCGGCTTTTTCTTTACTAATTGGCTGACTTAATCGTGCTTTCGAATAAAGAATACTGCTGCTGAAACACAGAGAATACTAATAGCAAAATAGAGTACTTCCAATGGCGTCGTGAATTTCATTCCTAAAACGACCTTGGCAAGACTGACAACCATGACCATCACGATCACTTTAAGCGTTTTGTTTTTAAGCTCGTCTAAAGATTCAATATTTAAAATGTTGTCTCCACCCTCAATTCGAGCTTGATCGATTTTTGAAATAAAGAGTTCGTAAATTCCAAAACTAAACAGCAGCAGAATGACCCCAATAAGGTACAAATCTAGCGCGCCGATAATATTGATGAGGACGGCTTCAGTTCCTTCTTCGATATGTGGTTTGAGAATTATTTGGATTCCATGAAAAATTTCGATGCTTCCCATCGCAAATAAACCAAAAGCTCCGGCTATGCTGAAGATAACGATCAGGATAGTTCCCAGCCGGCTTTTCCATAATAAGGATTCGAATGTTTTTTCCAATAGGCTTCGATTGTTCATGTTTTTCCTTCCATAGATGTTTGAAATTGCCAGCATTCTATCAAAACATTAAAGAAGAACAATGTCTTTTGTTGGCAATCGTTTTACAATTTATACTTTTATTTTTAAGTTTGCCAGCTATACTAACGTCATGAATATTTTATTGACGAATGATGACGGTATTCATGCCGACGGAATTTATGCGTTGTATCTGTCGCTTAAGAAGATCGGCCAGGTGACGGTTGTGGCCCCGGATTCTGAACGCAGTTCAGTAGGGCATGGGGTGACTTTGCGACATCCGCTATGGCAGAAAAAAAATTTTCGTAATGGTAAATTTTTTGGCACTTCCTTGAGCGGTTTGCCTGCCGACTGCGTGAAGTTTGGTGTGGAAGTGGTGTTAAAGCGCAAGCCGGATATGGTGGTCTCAGGCATCAATTGTGGGCCTAATGAAGGAGCCAGTGTTCATTATTCCGGGACAGTGGCGGGGGCCCGTGAAGGTGCGCTGATGGGAATTCCTTCTGTGGCGGTTTCCTATAATTCGTTTACAAAAGGCGATTACACCTATGCTGCGAAAATTGCAGCCAAAATTTGCAAAATTGTGGCCGTAAAAAGCATGCCACAGGGCACATTTCTAAATGTCAATGTTCCTGCTGTCAAACCGTCGCAAGTTAAAGGGGTGCGCTGGACCCGTCAGGGGCTTGAGCCAATCTTAAGTAAGTTTACCCGCCGTGAGGATCCGAATCTCCGGGAATATTACTGGCTTGCGGGGGATCCGCCTCCGGTGAAGAGTGACGATGGCACCGATACCTGGGCTCTTCATCATGGTTACGTGACTGTGACTCCCATCCAATCCGATTTAACCAACAATGATTACTTAGAAACGTTAAAATCGTATCAGAAACTCCTACGCTAAATTTTGTTTAGCTCTAAGGGGCAGTAAAAATCTTCCAATTTTGTAAATTCATTGTAAAAGACTTCTGATAATAGCTTGCCTTAAGAAAATTCCCATAATATAATAACCGAGTTTTTCCTCACTAAAATTTTTGACAATCAAGGAGATGCAATGGGTGACAATGCCAAGCTAATTATCGGAGATAAAACTTACGAATTTCCTGTTTTAGTTGGTACTGAAAATGAGTATGCGATTGATATCTCCAAATTGCGTTCGCAGAGTGAATTCATAACCCTTGATTCTGGTTTCGGCAACACCGGTGCCTGTAAAAGTGCCATTACTTTTCTCGACGGAGATAAAGGAATCTTACGTTACCGCGGCTATCCTATCGAACAGCTTGCTGAGAAATCCACATTTGTTGAAATTTCCTACCTTTTGATTTTTGGTAAACTTCCCAATCAAAAAGAATTAGACAAGTTTTCACAAACATTTGCAGAATTTTCTATGATCCACGAGGATATGAAAAATTTTTTCAATGCCTATCCTTCGGGGGCGCATCCCATGGCAATTTTATCGGCCATGATATGTTCATTGTCTGGGTATTATCCCGATTTGGTCAAAAGCCATATGACAGATGATCTTTTTTATCGTTTAGCCGCGCAGTTGCTTTCGCAGGTCCGCACCATCGCCGCGTTCTCTTATAAGAAATCCATCGGTGAACCGTTTGTTTACCCACGTCATGACCTTAAATATGTTCCCAATTTTCTCAACATGATGTTTTCTTCACCAGCTAAACCGTACGAAATCCGTGAAGAAGTGGTCCGGGCATTGAAAGTATTGTTGGTTCTGCATGCTGATCATGAACAGAATTGTTCCACTTCAACAGTGCGGATGGTTGGAAGTTCGGAAGCCAATTTGTACGCTTCAATCTCAGCAGGAATTCTCGCATTGTGGGGGCCACTACATGGTGGTGCCAACCAGGCGGTTATCGAAATGCTTGAGGCTATTCAAGCTGATGGCGCTGATTTGAATAAATATATCAACAAAGCCAAAGACAAAACGTCTGACTTTCGTTTGATGGGATTCGGACACCGCGTGTATAAAAATTTTGATCCTCGTGCCAAAATCATTAAGCAATGCGCCGATGACTTGCTAAATAAGATGGGGATCCATGATCCGCTATTAGACTTAGCTAAAAGGCTGGAGGAGGCTGCGTTGAAGGATGAATACTTCGTGTCGCGCAAGCTTTATCCTAATGTTGATTTTTACAGCGGTATCATTTATAGGGCCATTGGAATTCCGCTTAATATGTTTCCTGTTATGTTTGCTATTGGGCGTATGCCCGGCTGGATTGCGCATTGGAGAGAGATGACCAAGGATCCAATGACAAAAATTGGTAGACCACGTCAAATCTATACCGGGGAATTGACTCGGGATTATGTTTCAATAGAGCAGAGAAGCTAATAGGTGTCACGAGTATCAAACTTTAAGAACGTTACGTAGTCAACAAGGAGTCTGATGTGATCAGCTTTCGCAATCATGAAAAATTCGACAAAGACGCAACCATTATTTTTATCGATAAGGAACAAGTAAAGCAAAAGGACTTTCTGTTTAAGGACAAGAATCTTGAAGAGTCTTTGGTTCAACTTATCAAGGAAGACCGTTTTTCCGGTGAGAAAGACGAGGTCTTTCCTTTCATTGCAAAGAAAAATAAACTTGTCCTGTTTGTCGGGGTAGGCAAATCAGAAGATCAGAATTTGACAGCGCTTAGAATTACAGTGAAAAAAGCGCTCGCCTCGTCGTATCTTAAGAAATGTGAAGCCCTTGAGCTTATTACGCACTCCACCGAGGAAAAGTCTATTATTGCAATCATTGAAGGAATCATGATTGGGACTTACAAATGGGAAAAGTATAAATCGACATCCAAAGACAGTAAATCAAAGACATTAAGCAATGTGACCATTGTTTGTGAA
>JAEUSC010000307.1 GCA_016789035.1 Candidatus Omnitrophota bacterium | reverse complement strand
TTAGGTTCAGCGCTGGTATGTGCGGGTTCCGCGGCCCTCAACCATTATTTAGAGCGAGACAGCGATGCTCTTATGAAACGCACCAGGAATAGGCCTTTGCCGAAAGGAGTTATTTCTAGCAATAGCGCTATGATTTTTGGCATCCTTCTGGTGCTTTCCGGAGTCTTACTCATTTGTTTAGAAGTTAATCTCCTCACAGCATTTTTAAGCTTGCTGACCGCGTTTCTTTATGTACTTGTGTACACGCCTATGAAAAAAGTTAACTGGCTAAACACAACGATTGGGGCTATTCCCGGGGCTATTCCACCCATGGGAGGGTGGAGCGCAGCCACTGGGAATTTAGAATTGGGAGCGTGGATTTTGTTTTTGATCCTTTTTGTTTGGCAGCATCCACATTTCTATTCGATCGCATGGTTGTTTAAAGAGGACTATAAACGCGCAGGATTTAAAATGCTTTCACTAGATGACAGCACGGGCCAAAGAATTTTCCGCCATACAGTTCTATATGCGCTTGCGCTTATTCCGGTTTCTGTATTGCCTTTTCTGATTGGAATCTCTGGGACTAAGTATCTTATTGGAGCTCTTGCATTGGGTATTGGTCTCCTTTTTTACAGCCGCAACTTACAGAAGACCGGATCAAATCATGCAGCACACTTGCTTCTAAAGGCATCAGTACTCTATTTGCCTGCTCTGTTGATCCTCATTGTTATAGACCGTTCGTTTTAATTTTCCCTATGGAAATCAACCACATTCTTCTTCCTACAATCAATGCTCTACTCAATAGCCTGGCAACCATGTTTTTAATTGGGGGGGCTCTCGCGATACGAAACAGGAATTTTCTTCTGCATAAGAAATTTATGCTGGCAGCCTTGACAGCTTCAGCGCTTTTCTTGACATGTTATGTGGCAAATCGAATTATTGCCGGTGGGATTACTCATTATCAGGGGAAGGGAATATCCAGAAGTATTTATTTCTTTATATTGGCAACGCACACACCGCTTGCCATGATTATCCTGCCCTGTTGTCTAACTGCAGTCTGGCATGCTCTTCATCACAATTATAAAGGTCACACCGCCATAACGCGATGGCTTCTGCCAGTCTGGTTTTACGTTTCCGTAACAGGTGTCCTTATTTACCTAATGCTTTATGTGCTTTGAGCATTTCGTGCTCGAAGACGAGAAAATAACCTACCGAGACGCGTCAGAGAATTCCAGGCAAACCGTTTACTGAAGTCGAATTGGCCCAGTAAAAAACCAAAAAACATCAGTCCAACGTAATAGGTGGGAGCAAGTAAGACAGGATAGATCAGAATCTTTTGCCAGATCGGGGCGTCCGTCATATGCAGGACATGAAACTCGATAGGCCGTACGAAACGGATTGTGAGACCTGCAAGTGAAAAAGCGAGCATAATTAGAAAAAAATCTTTGTTGGATTTGATATCCCACTTACTTTTAAATTTTTTGACCCAAGCCGGTTCTTTCATGACATCCCCTGAAGTTCGCGACATATAATTTTTAGAAAAAGAATTCCAACGCCTAAAACAAAAACCGCCGTAATGCCTAAGACAATCATCATTTTTTTAAAGCCATCGGCCCCTGTGTCGAATTTAAGGATTGTCTTCATACAAATATTATCGCTTTAAGATAAATCGTTCAATAATCCATCCACAGGCAAAGAATATTATTGAAACTAAAAATACATTGTAATTGAGTTTATTGGGAAATGATTTGATATAGCCAAATGCTAATAGACCAAGTCCGGTTGCTTCTAAGAATTTAGCCGCATAATACATATCATGCCCGTTTAATCCCCGACATATCCAGTATTATCTTTGTATTGTCACGAAAACAAATATTCTGAATGAGCTTGGCGTCAATGAATTGGATTATGCCCACGGCAAGAACCGCTCGGTATAACCAGGGTGAAATTTTCTGAGTATCTGCCGCGCCAAAAAGAATAAAAGCAATCATTAAAATCAATAGGTTTAGGAGTTGCGGGGGATATACCCGTCTTTTTACACCGATCGAGCGTTGGTGAAAATCTCCATAAATTTTTTGTTCCAACATGTATTCCTTAATACTGACACCCGTACCGACAAAGAAAAACATGATCAATGTTTCTGTAAACAGATAAATAATACTGGTTAAAATCAAAAAAGATAAGGCAGAGGCATGAATTATTTTAAACGGATAAAAACTTTGCGCAAATACGGTTAAAAGCATCAGAAATGAAATCGTGGAAAAAATGTAGCAGGTAATCATGAAAAACCACATAGACAAACCAAAGGAGAAGAAAGGGAGGCTTTGTTAAACCTCCCTGTTGATACTCAAATGCAATTAATCTTTTTTAAGCGGCGTCTTTTTTTCCGTGATGACGGGAAGGCTGCTTGATTTTTCTTTGTTCAATGCAACGTAACTTTTCCATTTTTCTGGCACATCGGCATCCGAATAGATGGCCTGGACAGGACATTCGGGGATACAGGCACCGCAGTCAATGCAGACATCAGGATCTATTACAAGCATTTCATTATCTTCATGAAAACAGTCAACGGGGCAAACTGTGACGCAATCGGTATAACGGCATTTTACACAAGGTTCGGTAACAACGTGGGCCATGAAAAATCCTCCTGAAAAATGATTAAATTTAAATTATGAGCAATATATCAAAACACATTTCCTATGTCAATGAATGAGACGGTAAAGCAGCTTCGATCTGTTCATTATTGTGTGTCTTTTTTTCTTCATTCAAGGCAGCAACTCGATTAATAAAAATTGTTCGCGGCGTGTCAGGTGCCGTGGATCGGATGGATCGTGTAATCTTTTTGGCAAAATAATCAACAAATGCCTTAAAACCGTGGACTTTGCGCAAAAGATCCCCCATGCTGCGTATGGAAATAAACATGTTCCACATTTGTTGGGGGCGAAGGTAAAAATTCTTAAGTCCGATATCAATCAACTCGTCAATTTCTTTATGTGAAAGTTGGGGGTAGCTCAAGAGCGTTCGTTGCTCGCCTTCCTTTGTCAGCCAATCTTTCCAGTCTTTGGCCAGCAAATAATTGTTTTGCTTGGCCCACTTATAGAGTGTGGTCCCAGGATACGCAGCCACACCCGTGATCTGGACCGTATCCAACGGAAGGGACTTGGCAAAATCGATGGTTTTGTAGGCACTTTCCTTTGTTTCACCAGGTGCGCCGATCATGAAGC
>JAEUSC010000289.1 GCA_016789035.1 Candidatus Omnitrophota bacterium | reverse complement strand
ATTATTAAATTGCGGGATGCCGTGGATGGGCTGCATCAGCTCAAAATTCCGTCCTTAGTGCCGATTCATGATGATGACTTTGGTATCAATTTCGACTTGTTGGTTTCCATGGCGAAATCATCTGAGAATCAATCCTCCGGCGGCTCAAAATATGGCAGTCAAGCCTCATCAGCACTGGAAGTGATTGAATTCGTCAAACCGTATGTTTATGACGGCCTGGTGTATTCGCTTATTCTTTACTCGCTTTATAAAGCCCCGCGCATCGTCCTTGATTGGTACAGGTCGCAACGTGCTGAATCCGAAAAGCCCAATGAAATTTCTCATGAATATAAGACATTATTGGACCGTATCATGGCCGGCAATCTGGATGAAACGACGATCGACAATCTGGAAACGCTGCAAAACGTTTGGAGTCTCGCGCTAAGTGAAAAGAAGCGATTGGAAAGAATGGTCCGTTCGGCGGAGATTGAACAGGGGCTTTCGGCTGACGAATTCGAAGGACGGGTGCGATTGATTTATCACGTGATCCGCCAGTTGGATTTCACGCGGGTACGGTTGGAAAGTGTTTTGGTGGAGTTGACGATTGAAAATATACGCAAAGATCTGGACCGGGAAAAGAGGAAGGTATCTTCATCGGTTGAGGGACTTAACGGCGGCTCGACACCCGATAAACTCACGAGAATTTTCCAAAAGAAGGCGGAAGAGTATACCGGATATGATTGGATTGTTATCAATCAGGCTGCGGCTGATTTGTTGCGGGACATGATTGCGGATGACCGTTTCTCTGAAATTCTAACTTTGAATATTCAAGGCGCCATTGAAGAGAAGACGATCTTTGAACTTGGTTCGGACCAACTTCTGAAGTTGGCCGCCGTTATCAAGACTCATGCATCTGTGGCTATGGCGACTGTTTGGCAGGAAATGTTCTCATCAGCTTACCGTGTTTTGGACGCTGAGGCGCATGCTCTTCGGGGACGATTAGACCGTCATAATGCCTACCTGCGAAGCGGCAAAATGTTACAAGCAATTATGGTTCTTGATCCCAACAGTGACTATTGGCTTGGGCATTTGGCGACGAACTACCTTCATCAGGATGAGCGACAGTTGGCCCAGGCAACCATCAACCAGATGGAACGCTTAAAGCGCAACGACTACGTCACGCTCGCCTATATAAAGCTAGAGATGGCCAGAGAGCTCTACCAAGGCTTTACCGGTCAATTGAAGGCAGGAAATTACGCTCAGGCCTATAACGATATGCAGGAGGCGCTGCGTCTGGCCCGTCAGGGTGATCGTATTCTTAAAGAGACAGTTCGCATATATAAGGACAGCCCCGCGCCTAATGCGAAGCAAATGCCCAGAACATTTTCGGGCCTTGCTGTCATTCATTTGATATTCAAAGACATTTATCTTCAAGCGCATTTGGATAGCGGATTCGTTAAGAACGCGAAATATGATCTGATGGCCCTGCGCCATAGTCTCCAGGCGTTGAAGCATTCGCAGGAAGCTCTAAAGATTGACGGAACAAATGAACATTCGCTTAAGATTTTTGTGGCTACGCTTAAAGATTTACCGCAAGTTCTTCAGTTGTTCCTCAATGACCTGATGACGATCAGGGATGTTCAGGAAATCCGGGAAATCATTAATGATTTGTCAAAAGCCATGGAGACTGTGAATCTCTTTGTTTCTCCGTCGTCACGGGAATCCGCGGTCCAAATTCAGCAGTTGGTGGTGGATATTTCGATCGCGCTGAACAGTTATCAGAAGGTCTTCAGTTTATTTGTGCAGGGTGTCAAACAGATGGAAGGAGAGATCAACGACATTCGGCAATTCCAGGGCCAGTTGATCAGGTTTGTACTTCACAGCACGGAAACAGCGCAAGTGAAGTTTGTTAAAAAGGCATTGGCTGATTTGTTTGATGAAACCAGTTTTGATTTGCAGGATATTTTCACGCTTCAGGCTTTTGTTCTGGCGGCTTTCGAACCGTTGACTTTGAATGAACTGGCTTCCTATGTTGTCAGCGAATTTGTCCGGGTGTCCGGCCAAGACCAGCTGCAGTCGAGTGAGAAAATCAAAGAAGAAATGGTTCGGCGTTTTGAAAATAAGAAATATCAGATGTTTGATGTAAAACTCACGGCTGAAGCACCGTCTGTCGCCGACAATATCGAAAATGAAAATGGTAATTCAGTTGATGAAAAGGCGGTCGCCATCGACAGAACAGCTTATAACAAGGCTGATGTCGCTGGATATATTGAAGCGGATGAGAAACGGCTCGCGAATCTACAAAGTATTTTTGGTAAGGCCAAACCGTGGATCAATCCCATACGCATTGAAAAGATTTCTCAAGACTTGGCCAATATTGGTGAAGAAATGAATAAATTTAAGGTGCAAGGAAGTGGACTTGTTCAAGGTGCCGGAAAAACATTGACCGCCAAGGAAGCGACTCCTCAGCTTCAGGAGTTAAAGAAAATTCGTACGGGTATCGATGGGC
>JAEUSC010000287.1 GCA_016789035.1 Candidatus Omnitrophota bacterium | reverse complement strand
CAGTTGTTCGTTGCTGCTAGTGTGGTCTCTTAAGATTTGAGCGGCTCTTTGCCGTTCACGGATTGCGCCCGGACTTTTTAAGGGGTGAAACAACCAAAATCGGAACATCCGGCGTCCCATCGGAGTCAGGGTTTTATCCAGGGTTTTAAGAAGCGTTTCCATTTCCAAACCGTAATGGGCTGCCGGTGAAATAAATACATAATCGCTGTCGGTATAAAGAGAAATCCGGTCGATGTGCTTGAGCGGTTGTTTATTCATCTGTTTGAGATACTCAAGTAAAGCGCCGCAGCTGGATTGGGCTTGTGTCAGGTCATCGATCCCGTATCCCTTTAACGAATGTGTCTGAAAATGATCGCATAAGTTTTTTTTTGCCATTTCAACATTAAAGGACCAATCTCCGAACGCCGATAATGTCATATTTTTTGATTTTAATAGGGGATGGCTGAGGAATTCTTTGACTTCCTGTTTGGCGCCTTCCGGAAAAATGCATTCATACGCAGGAAGTTTGCTGATAATTTCAATGACCTGATGAGGATTGTGGTATTGATTCGTCTGAATGGCACCATTTGTGACATCAGTAAATGCGATACCAATGGTTTTGCTATTAAGACTCAGGGAGAAAAGATACCGGGAATCAGAGCTTTCATCAAAGAATGTTCCTGCGGTGATAACACGGATGACGTCGCGTTTGACAATGCCTTTGGCTTGGGCGGGATCTTCAACCTGTTCACAAATGGCCACTTTCTGCCCGGCTTTAATGAGTTTGGCGATGTAATTTTCTGCGGCATGGAACGGAACACCGCACATGGGTATGCGGTTGGTGACATCGCTGCCTCTGGAGGTTAAAACTAAATCTAAAATGGACGAAGCTATCTTGGCATCTTCAAAAAACATTTCATAGAAGTCTCCAAGGCGGAAGAAAAGGATGCAGTCCTGGTAACCTTTTTTGATTTGCTGATATTGTTTCAGCATGGGGGTTGCTGATTCCATAGTGTGTAGTTATATCATAAAAAAATTGGCAGTAAAACACTTTAATTGACTAAAAACTATTAGAAATAATTATTCTTACGACTGTTGCATTGTTGCAACCGTAAGTAATCATGTCAATTATGACATCATTGTTACATATCATGCTGTTATGGGTCGTTCCTTGACACAAAACTCTCGACAGGTTATACTTTACCATCTATCAAGGCCCAATAATAAAGAAAAGGTATTAACCTAATGAATATACGGCAATATTTTCAACCCATTTTAATGGTTGTTCTCTTGTGTACAGCATCTCCTGCTTATTCCCAAATCTATCATCCAGAAGTAACTTTTAAAGATTCGCTTACCCAGCTTCTTTTTCAATACGGACGTGAAGTTTATTATAGAGGCGTTGATCCACAGGAAGCCTCTTATGTCTTTCAGAGGATCATTTTATTAGACTGCGATCATCATGGGGCACAAGAGTTTCTGACAAAAATCCATGACCGTTACCCTAACGTTTCTATTAAAATCAGAAATTGTTCTCAAGTCGCTAAAAACAAAGAAGTTGCAGTTCTGCCACAAGCCGAAAATAACGCTTCGGACACAGACTTCCAACCTATTAATGAGGCAAAATATATCCCGGGATCCCATTCGCCGGCCCTAATTAGAGAAGATAGCGGCTTAAAGGAGGCCAAGGGGTATAATATGGACACCCTGATCGGCTCAGAACCTATCGACACCCATGTTGCGCCGACAACTTTATCCCAAGATGAGCCAACGGTAACTACTCCTGACACTCAAGATTTCTCCTTAAATCCTCTGGAATCAAAACCCATGATGAATAGTCTCGATAAAGATTGTGACACACTGCGGTCTGCTAATCTGAAACTCCAGAATGAGGTAATTGAGTTAAACACACAAATAAGACTGAAAGACGCTATGATTGTCCAGCTTCAAGAGCAACTGGCAATCTATAAAGACCGAGATAGTGTTTCCTTTGCTTCGATAGCTGAAGATCAACAGAATTTGATTCGCATTCAGCAGGGAAATATTGACTATTTACAAAAAGAGCTGGATGATGTAAAAAATCAGGTATTAAAAGGCAATATCCACGATGATCCTGCTTATCTGGACTTACGCAACGATCTCGCCTCTGCGCAATTGGAACTCCAAGAAAAGGAAACGCTTCTTGAAGCTAAGAATAAAGAGGCATTCTTATTGCAAAAGCAGTTAGGGGAGAATCAGGAACAGCTGCGGTTAGTAAAAAAGATATTGGTTGAGAAAAATGAAATCATTAAATCTTTGCAAGAGGAAATTGATTCTCTAAATTCCGAAGAAAAACAATAAATTTTAAGAAAACTCCATGAAAACACCCAAATACACCCAAAGATTCCTTAGTTTAGTTGTCATTGTTGCATTTTTTTCTTCCACGATAAACGCCTCAGCGCAAACAGCGCTTCCAAAACCTTTGACAGTGAGTTTTTTATATGATTTTGCCCAGAAACTAGTCCAAAGAGGCGAGGTTCAAGAGGCGCAAACCCTTCTTAAGAAAATACTCAAGAGCGATCCTAATAATCATTCTGCGCAACGATTATTGCAAAACCTTCAAAAGGAAAATGAGTCCTCTGTTAGGTTTCAATCGGCTAACCCTAGTGAAATCGCGGCTGACATTATGTTCATTCAAAAGAATGTAGTCGCGATCGAACGTCGCAATCGGGAGCTCGAATTCGCCATTCGTAAGATTCTGCAAGAAAACATATTTTTGTTCCAGTCTCTGTCTCGTCAGAATCAAGATTTGCTTCAGCTCAGAAAGAAATTCTTTGGTTATGATGATAAATCTGGAAAAACAACGCAAGGAACTGAGAATACAGACGAAATACTTAAGTCTTATGAACAGCAGATTACTGAACGGGATCAGGCCTTTTTAAAAAGAAACAAGGAAATCAGCCAGGTTATGAAGGACATCAGCCAAATCGGTGATGTACTTGAGAACAATCAAGGCATTTCTTCAGAGTTGGATTCTTCATCAGATATTATTGAGTGGAAAAATGATCTGACGGAAAAGCGGGCGTTCCTATTGGAAAAGGCGCTTACGCTTTTTGAAAAAAACAAAGATCTCACAGCTTTGCATTCCGAACTTTCATTGGTTTCCAAATCACTGAAAGAGGCCAACGAGAATTATGGTCAAACAGTTGAGGAGTATGAAACAAAAATTCAGAAACTTAACAATGTATGGACACAGGACAAGGCCAGACAGCAAACAGAAATCGATAAACTAAAGGAACAAATACGGACCGAAAAGGTTAAGCATGTGGCTTCAAAGCTTGTGTCTGGTAAAGAAGCGGAAACAGAAACTGCAATAGACGATTCTGCCAATCTTTCGAAAACTTCTGGCGTAAAATTTCCAACGGCTAAAGTGCCCACTGCCGGTGTTAAGAACGCGGGTATTAGCGACCATAATGCAGTCACGAAAGATGCGATTCAACCTGGGAAAGTTATTGAATTTCCTGCAGAAATAAAACGTTTAGAGCAGGCCTTAAAGGATAAGGAAGACGAGTTAAGGACTCGTTCCCGAGAATTTGACGCCAGAATTAAGGCCATGAAAGAAGATTGGGCCAAAGAAAAAACTGTAGATTATCAAGCAAAAATACGCACTCAATCAACTGTCCCAGTGAGCGATAGTGAATTTCAAGGTTCTGATCTGTATAAGAGCTTAAATCAAGAACTAGATCGAATTAAAGATCAGTTAGCAACGCGTGAATCACAAGTTCAAAAGTTTGAAGCCGAGATGTCGGGGCATTCGACGCAGTTGGAACAGTTGCAGAAAAAATTGACCGAGCGTGAGAATCGATTAGTCAATATGGATCAATTGATTTTAACTAAGGATCAGCAAATTGCGGCTTTAAAGAAGGAATTGATTGCCAAGGAAGCTCAGCTAATTAAAAAGAATGCCTTTATTGAAGAGCTCAAGGCTAGAATTTCGGGGGCATCACCAGCTGGACTAAAGGATTTGAATAAGCGCACTGTGACAATGAAGAAAATGGATGACGGTTCTGATAAATCTGTCCAAGAACTTCAATCTCTCGTTGCTGAATTGGAGACGCAGTTAAATATGGAAGATTCTTCAAAGGGCTCCATTGATGACATCAAGAACCAACTCACGGAATCATTAGAAAAATTGCAGCAGAAAGACAAAGAGATTGCGGATTTGAAATCCAGATTGGATGAAGATCGCGGTATAGAAGAAATCCGTAGCCTTTCAGAAGATAGAAAGAATCTCAACGATGAGGTTAATAAATATCAACAAACCATTGATGATTTGAAAAAACAGTTGTCCTCCGCGGAGCAGGAACGAAAGCAAGCTAAGAGTGAATGGGAACAGGCGAATGAAAAGCTTTCAGCGATGGCTGAAGACGTCAAAAAGGCGCAAGGTGCATCCTTGGAGGTTTCGACAAAAATGGACGAATACGTTCAGAGGATTTCCCAATTGAACGGACAATTGAAGGACCAATCACAGAAGTCTTTATTAGAAATTGAAGGCCTTAAAAATAAATTGGCAAAGAAGGATGATGAGATTTTGGACTTAAGGAACAGACTCGCGCAGAAAGAAGAGCAAGTGCAGCAGTTTTATGAAAGTATTGAGAAGGCGACCCAGCAATTGAACACGAAGTCTGCCTTGAGTCCAAATACTACACCTTCCGCCAGTGATTCGACTAAGAAATTGGCCACTGTTGAAGATGACAATAATCAACAAATGACAGAAAATGCAGACGGTAACTTGCAGAAGCGGCTAAAAACTTTAAATAAGGAACTGCAGGTTACGCAAGAACGCCTGGCGACTAGCACAAAACAGACCGATGAGCTTAACAAGAAGTTGGCTGAAAGGGACTCTGAAATCAAATCCATTTCTTCTCAGCAAAAATCAGTGCGTAAGGTTGATGTGGAAAAGTTGCAAAAGGAGTTAGCAGCTATCAAACAGCAGTCGGAACTGACGCGATTGACGATCAAACAGCAGGAAGATTTGCTGGCTAAGTCTCAAAAGGATGCCAGCCGTAAAGAAAAAGCGTTAGTGCAGGTTCAAGATCAGCTTGTGAAGTTAAAGAAGCAGGTGGATGATTATTCCTCGACAATCAAAGAAAAGGATGAACAAATTTCTTTGCAGAAAGAAGCTTTAGATCATGAAATTCGAAAGAATGAGACGCTGAGTAAAAAATTGAAGAATGTTACCCAGTTGATAGGAATGGATATCGATGACGCTGGAAAGACAAAGGCTACCGCTGAAATAAAAAGCAGTATCAAAGAATATACGGTTAGAGAAAGAGATTTTAAGAAACAAATCAATGACATTCAGGATCAGCTCAAAGCTTCCTATGTGATGATCGAAGACGGAGAAACCAGAATTAAGACTTTAAAGCAAAGATTGTCGGCCAGAGAAGAGCGGATTTTCGACCTAGAAAACGAACTGAATCGTTTGAAGTCTGATGAGGCTGTTGAGAGCTCCAAGACGACTTCAGAGGCGCGGTAAACTGAGCTAGAGATGGCTATTTTTGATTATAAAGGACCGGGGGTTTAAATCCGGTCTCTTTTTATATGCGGGGGGTTAACTTCTTACAGAGTTTATGTTATAGTGAAGCGCCTCATTAAAAGGGAGCTAATCAGTCTATGGCAATGCCTCGACATGGTCAAAGTACAATTGAGTACATCGTAGTTTTCGCAGCCGTTATCGCTTGTTTAATTGCATTTATGGCCGGTCGTGGTTCTCTCTTTCAAAACCGTTTAAATGAAACTTTGAATGTCTCGTCTGAGGCCCTCACAAATACAGCCCAATCTTTTTATTCTTCTTTTTAAACGGCTTGCAGGATGAAAAATAATATACCTTTTATTAAGCATCCTTCTTTTAGCAAATACCATATCAAGAGTTTCCGACAATGATTTCAAGAAAAATTGGGGAGTTAATGTTTTTAATTTAATTACAGGTGTTTCTTTCTTGATGAGTTTTGGCTATGCGTGTTGCGATTGTTCCATTTGAGTTCCCCGTGTTATCAGAAACGTTCGTTATCAATATAGCGACCGGACTGATTGATAACGGTCATGACGTCGGAATTTTTCCTCTGTATGGAAAACCGGTTGATGTGAATAGTATTCATCCGGTTGTAAATAAATACGGTCTTTTGAATAAAACATCTTATCCTCCCAGAATGACCTTGATGAAAAAGGAACTGTATTTGCCTTTATTTTTCAGGTTCTTATTTTTGGAGAAAGATTTTGATATTATCCATTTTCAATTTGGAACGGCGGCCTTGAAATGTTTACCGTTTCGGTATCTAAAATTTTTTAAAGGGAGATGGGTGGTTTCTTTTAGAGGGTTCGATATAAGCTCCGTTTTAAAGGAAAAGGGTGCGGACATTTACAGGACACTGTTTAAAAAAGCGGATTTA
>JAEUSC010000284.1 GCA_016789035.1 Candidatus Omnitrophota bacterium | reverse complement strand
TGAGTTCTTAACTCCTCCGCCTTTGCGCCCAGACCAATTTTTTCTCCTTCGAGCTGACTCAATAAAAACCTAGCAAGAACTAATTCCTGCTGTCTCAGCTGCTCAAATTCTTCCTTATACTTTTGAGCTTTTTTGGCCTGGCGCTCGGTAGAAACAATCTGCTTTTTGACTTCAACAACGATATCGTTGATTCTCAGCAAATTTCCTTCCGTATCTTTAAGACGATTGAGCGCTTCCTTTTTCTTAGATTTGTATTTGGTAATCCCGGAGGCTTCATCCAAAATAATGCGCCGGTCTTCGGGTTTTGCGCTCACAACCAAATCGACCCGACCTTGCTGAACCATGGAATAAGCTTCTGCCCCAATTCCTGTTCCCATTAATAATTCAGAGATGTCTTTTAAACGGACCGGAGATTTATTGATTAGATATTCGCTTTCTCCGGAACGAAATAACCGTCGAGAAATGGTCACTTCATCATATTCGATAGGCAAGGATCTCGACTCATTGGAAAAGGTCAAACTGACCTCCGCAAAGCCAAGCCCGGGACGCTTGTCAGTCCCGTTGAAAATGACATCTTCCATGGATGAACCACGAAGTTCTTTGACGCTTTGCTCACCCAACACCCACCGGATGGAATCAAAAACGTTACTTTTTCCGCAGCCGTTGGGACCAACAATAGCCGTGATACCTGGCTCAAAATTGAGGGCCATTTTATCTGCAAAGGATTTAAATCCAAAAATCTCTAACCGCTTAAAATACATTCCTACTCCTTATACTGGCGGGGATTTGAAGCTATTTTTTTTCAAGCATCTCTTGGACGATCTTAACGGTCTGATTAAGTGAGGTGAATTTTGCAAGCGTTTCTTCGGGGATTACAATTTTATACTTTTTCTCAATACTAGCCAAAATTTCCAAAGCCATCATAGAATCCATTCCAAGGTCTTTGACAAAACTGGCGTTTTCTTCGATTGTTTCTGGCTCTACTTCAAGGATTGTCGCAACCAATTCTCGCATATCAAACGCAACATTACGCTTTACATCTCCCATTACAAGCCTCTCTCAATTGTGGGTTTCAAGCCATTCTTCAATTTTATCTTTTCTAAATCGCCACTGCCCAACAGTTTTGATTGCTGGAATTTTTCCCTTTTTTACCCAATCGTAAACCGTTCGCTTTTTGACCCTCAAATATTCGGCCAATTCATCAATGGTTAGAATTGTTTTGTCATCCATACGGTCACCCCGCTTTTGATTTGAAATATATAAAAATAAATACTTTTGCTACTTTCGGAATCCAATCTATTAAAGATTGTTATGAGTGTCAACGAACATTTCATTTTTTTAATTACTTCAGAATACTCGTCTTAGATTCGAAAAATATAGCTCAGCCGTTTAATAACATTTACATTGTTTAACATTTACGGCCATAGCGGTCACCTACTCTAACGGAAGATCAACCTCAACCTCTCGATCATAATCAACATCAGAAAAACCAAAACCAAACAACTTTAAAAAATCACTTTCGTAGCCCTGGATGTCCGCAACATCTTTGACATTTTCCGTCGAGACATGTCTCCACAGACTGGATACTTCTTCTTGAACGTCCTGTCGCATCTCCCAGTCATCCACACGAATGCGCCCTTTTTCGTCTACCGGAACCAAATTTAACGGACGTCTGGAATACAACCGATCTTGGAACAGTCTGCAAATCTGATGGATACAATCCTCATGGATATTCTTATTTTTCATGACACGCATTAACAAAACAAAATAAAGAGGGATAAAAGGAATGGCCGAACTGGATTGAGTCACCAAAGCTTTATTGACAGAAACAAACGCCCGGCCAGAGTATTTTTTCATAAACGCATCCAGCTGATGGGCTGTTTGCTCCAAGTGATCTTTCGCCGCACCAATGGTCCCATTGCGATAAACCGGTGTAGTGACGTCAGGCCCGATATAAGAATATGCGATCGTGACAGCTTTTGGAGCAATCGCATCGGCCTTTGCTAATGCATCCATCCACATCTTCCAATCTTCTCCGCCCATGACCATAACCGTATGATCAATTTCCTCCTGAGTTGCCGACGGCAAACTCACTTCAATGACCTCATTCTTTTCAAAATCTATAGACTTATTGGTGTAGGCTACACCTTTAGGTTTTAAAACCGATTTATAAACCTCACCGTTTTTAGGATGCGTACGGCGCGGAGAAGCCAAACTATAGATTATGCAGTCGACCTGCCCTAAGTCTTTCTTAATTAGGTCAATGGTTTGTTGACGGATTTCATCGGAGAACGCATCTCCATTAATATGCGCCGCATACAAACCCTCTTGTTTGGCATATTTTCCAAATGCCACAGAATTATACCAACCTGCGGTCGCTGTTCGCTTGCCTTCAGCCGGTTTTTCAAAGAAAACTCCAACCGTCGCCGCACCACAACCAAACGCAGCAACGATCCGCGAGGCAAGACCATAACCCGTTGAAGAGCCAATAACCAGGACCTTCTTCGGACCATCTTGAATGGGGCCTTGCTTTTTTACATAATCGATCTGTTCTTTAACATGAACCGAGCATCCGGTCGGATGCGCC
>JAEUSC010000278.1 GCA_016789035.1 Candidatus Omnitrophota bacterium | reverse complement strand
GGTTTTGACCATGAGCCGGACCAACCTGGGCGGTATTAACATTGGTCTGGGCGCACTCTTGAATTTGCTGGTTCTGGCTTATACGGCATATACCTGTATCACTCAGAAGGCCACATCGTTACGATCAATGTTTCTGAGATTGTGGGTCTTTTATCTGGCGGTCGTCTTTTTTTCGGTCGTAATTTCTCCCCAAAAAACGTATGCCTTTCGGATGTGGCTGAACGTCACCAGCTATTTTTGTATGAGCTTGTTGCCCTTTTTCCTGATTCGGTCGCTCGAATCCCGGAATCATTGGATTAAGCATCTGTTTTTTTCCTCCATCATTCCGATTGTTTTGGCCAATGTTGATTTGTTGAAGGGAGGGTCGGTGGATTGGTCCGGAATGAGGGTTTCCGGGACGTTTCCTCATCCCAATGTTTTAGGTTTTTATTTGGTGTTGATCATAGTGATTGTTTTTACGTTAATGAACAGCTCGCGCATGGTGATTTCCAAAGGGCTCAAGGTTTTCCTGTGGTTTTATATGGTTAATTTATTTGTCCTCTTGTTGTTTACAAAGACCCGCAATGCCTGGCTGGCGTGCTGGATTTTCTTTTTTGTGTACGGGTTGTTTAAGGACAAGAAATATTTGTTTTTCACTATCGGTCTGCCGCCGCTTTTGATGCTGATCCCGGAGTTTGCCTATCGCATTACAGAGCTTCTTCAGGGTCAAAATGCAGCGGGGACGGATCAGCTGAATTCATGGTCCTGGCGGGTCAATTTATGGAAAGATTCAATGGTCTGGATTGCCCGCAATCCATTCTTTGGGTACGGATTTACTTCGTTTAAGTATTATTCCCAGCAATTTTCTGAAATGGCGGTCGGCGGCGGCAGCGGCGCGCATAACGTGTACGTAGAAACGTTATTTGAAACAGGTCTTTTTGGTCTGGTGGCCTTTTGTTCCCTGTATATCAATCTGATTGTGGAGTTCTTACGCCGGCTGAGGAACCGCATTTTGTTTTGTCCCCGAGAGTCTGCCATTGTTTTATCGTACGTCATTAGCTATGCATTGGTCTGCTTTGCGGATAATATGCAGTACTATTTGGTTTTGAATTGGTTTGTCTGGTTCTTTATCGGTTGCATGTTGGTGCCGGTTGAGAAAGAAAGAAAAGAACAACAGGCTTTATAATTGGATCAACTGGGCATGGTCTCCTTTATTATTCCTTCTTATAATTCGTACAAAACCATTGAAGATACGATTAAGTCTATTTTTCAGCAAACCCGGCTGGATATGATCAAGGATGTGATTGTTGTTGATTCTTCTGATGATCAAAAGACCCGGGCTGTTCTGGCGCAATTTCAGTTTCCTCAATTGACCGTCATTCAGTTGAATGTTAAGACCTCACCGGCTTTGGGAAGAAACTTGGGTGCGAAGAATGCCAAAGGGGACTTGTTCTGTTTTATCGACAGTGACGTGTACCTGAGCAAAGATTGGTTAAAGCAGATTCTGGAGGCGTATGAATCCGGTCATCGGGCAGGTTGCGGGGCGATTTCACTGCCGCCGTTTCAAACGCCGAGCATGCTGGCCACGGCGCAGTTATATCTTCAGTTTAACGAATATCTTAATTCCGGCATCTTGCATGACCGGTCTTTTGTCCCGTCCTGCAATTTGTTTTGCGGACGTGAAGCCTTTGAGAAAGTCGGAGGTTTTCCTGATTTGCGCGCTTCCGAAGATACTATGTTTTGTTTGTCGCTCAATAAGATCGAGAAGATTTGGTTTGTTCCCCAGGCTGAATGTTTCCATATCTTCCGGGAAGAGTGGAGCAGCTTCGAGAGAAATCAGGATTTGTTAGGGCGATATGTCATTATTTATCGGCGGCAGTACTATAAGAAATGGTTTTACAGGGGGCTGTTTGCGGTTGTGCTCTTTCCAGCATTCTTGACGATTAAGTTAATCTGGATTATTTTAAGAATACGTAAAGCTGGAAAGGTTCATCAGCGGGCCTTTATGAAATCCCTCGGAGTATTCTTGATGGGAGTGGTGTATTGGAGTCGTGGTTTTATAAAGGGATGTTTTGACAACGATGCAGTTACTCGGCGTTAAATACGACAATTTATCCGTTGATGAAGCGTTATTTGAAATTTTCAGTCTTCTCGAAAAGATGGATAAGGCCAACGTGTTCTTTTTGAATGCCGATTGTTTGTACAAGGCTCAAAAAGATCAGGAATATCGGTCGATTCTAAATGCGGCGCACCTTTTGCTGCCCGATGGAATCGGACTCAAATTGGCGACCCGCATCTTCGGCGGACGCATGAAAGAAAACTGCAACGGGACGGATCTGTCGCCCAAAGTTTTAGAAAAGGCAGAGCAGCTTGGAAAATCAGTTTTTTTCATGGGAGGCAAAGAAGGTGTCTCCGCCAAGGCCGCCGATAACGCAAAAAAAAGTTTTCCGCGGTTAAAGATCGTGGGTGATGCCTCCGGTTATTTTTCGGACACACAGTCCATGATCGAAAAAATCAATAACAGTGGTGCCGATATTTTATTCGTCGCGTTGGGGGTTCCTCTGCAGGAAAAATGGATTGTTAACAATCGCGATCGATTAAGACCGAAAATCTGTTTCGGTGTGGGGGCTTTTTTGGATTATCTCTCAGGAACAATTCCTCGTGCGCCCTCATGGATGCGCAAATTGCATCTGGAATGGTTTTGGCGCATTTTCATTGACCCCAAACGAATGTTCAAACGCTATCTCATCGACGGGTTTTGTTTTGTGGTGTTCGCGATATACCGAAGGGTGGTTTGCAATGAGAAAAGCAAAATTTCTTAAAATCATTTGTGCCATGGTTGTGGCGTGTTGGTGTTTTGCCGGCCGCGCATTTAGCGTAAATCCGTCATGGGAATTCGCCGGATGGGATGGCGGCGGATGTTACCCTAATATTGCCTTTGATCCGCATGTTCAAAACCGTGTCTATCTGACTTCTGATGTTTCAGGAATATACCGCAGTGATGACAACGGGGAGAATTGGCAGTTTGCAACCCAAGGTTTGGGAAGTTTGATGGTAGCCCAGGTTGTTGTGGCGCCATCAGATTCTAATGTTGTGTATGCCGCAACCAAGAAGGGGATTTATGTTTCCAAGGATGCGGCCAAAACATGGAACGCAACAGATGATATGAAAGGCTGGATAACCTTTCAGCGTCCGGAGAATTATCGTTCGGTCGCCGTTGATGAAAAGGATCCCGCTTTCCTTTGCGCAGGCAGTGCCAAGGGACATCTGTACTGCTCTAAAGATTATGGAACAAAATGGACCGAGGTTGCTTCAGCTAAAGATTTTCTGGTTGCCAATAAGCCAGTCACGGCTGTTCGTTTTGACAAGCAAGGACGAATTTACGCGGCTTCCTCCAAGGGGATCGTTCGTTGTGAGTCTCCGGATGCCGGATGTGAATTGCTTCCCGGGCCGGGGCAGGTGACCGATCTTTTTGTTTCCCACAAAAATCCCGGAAACATTTATGCCGCGGGGGATTCCTGGTCTTGGGTATCCGTTGACGAGGGTAAGACGTGGAAGAAATCTAACGCGTTACTCAAGGGAGGCCGAATTCTTCGGATGGCGGTGGATGAGTCCTTGCCCACACCATTGATTTATGCGGCCCGCAATAGGGACTGGAGTGGGGAGGTTATTATCAGCCAGAATCACGGGGAAAGCTGGGAAGGTCTTAAGACGAGTATGAATGCCGATGTGGTTCGCGACCCCTCAAGAGTCTGGGCGCAGAAAGACGGAAGAATCACCGGATTGGTGATTGATCCTTTTAATTC
>JAEUSC010000246.1 GCA_016789035.1 Candidatus Omnitrophota bacterium | reverse complement strand
AATGCTGATGATCTTAACAATAAGGAGAAACAGATATGAAATTGGTTATCGCGATTATTCAACCGCACCGGCTTGATGAAGTAAAAAAGGCATTGTACGCGGCAGAAATCAATCTCATCACCGTTAGCGAGGTTTTAGGGCATGGGCGGCAGATTGGAGTTGATGAATTTTATCGAGGGGTAAAAGAAACAGGAAACCTTTTACGCAAGTATCGTTTAGAAATCGCTGTTAATGATAACTTTGTTGAGCCTGCAATCAATGCGATTATCAAGGGGGCACGGACTGGAAAGATCGGCGATGGCAAAATATTTGTTATGGATTTGCCGCGATGTATTCGTATTCGTACAGGCGAGGAAGGTCCCAAAGCCATAGGCTAGTTTTTCGATTTAAAGACTTGACATAGTTAGATGGTTTCGCTAATATTTGCTCATTATTTTTTCGAGGGCACCGACGTCCTCTTTGATGAAGCCGTGGACTGCTTTCTCAAAGAGGACTTTTTTATTTTGTCCGCCGCTAAATGTGTGCGGATAGCTCCATTAGGAGTCAATATAAACAAAAATCAAACAGGGGGATTGTATGAGTCATTCTCGGGAAGAGGTTTTGGAAGCTTGTGCGGATGATAGCTGCTGCTGCGGGGGAAATTTTAGCGAACAATTGCCGAATTATTTCGGACAAAACGTATTTAGTTTGAAGGTGATGAAACAGCTTCTTTCGTCCAAAGCGTACGCATCTATTGAAAAGACAATCAAAGAAGGCGGTAAAGTCGATCCGTCTTGTGCTGATGAAATTGCCGAAGCTATGAAGAAATGGGCGATTTCAAAAGGGGCAACACACTTTACGCATTGGTTTCAGCCCCTAACCGGTACTACCGCAGAAAAACATGATTCCTTTATTAGCTGGGATGGTGAAGGCGGAATTATTCTTACTTTCAGCGGTAAAGAATTGATTCAAGGCGAGCCTGATGCCTCTTCCTTTCCGTCTGGCGGCTTGCGTGCAACATTCGAGGCCCGTGGTTATACTGGCTGGGATCCAACGTCTCCGGCGTTTATCAAACAAGGTCCCGAAGGATTCACACTTTGCATTCCTACCTTTTATATCGGTTATCACGGCGAGGCATTGGACAAAAAGACACCGCTTCTGCGGTCAATGTCTGCATTAAGCAAACAAGTCTGCCGTTTGGCCAGTCTTTTTGGTATTGATACCAAAGGCAAGCGCGCCTATTGCACTTTAGGACCGGAACAAGAATATTTCTTGATCGATAAAGCCCATTATGAAGCTCGTATGGATTTGATCCAGACCGGTCGGACACTCTTTGGTCGTAAACCAGCCAAGCATCAACAGCAGGAAGATCAGTATTTTGGCGCGATTAAGCCTCGCATCATGGCGTTCATGGAAGAATTGGACCGGACATTGTGGGGTTTAGGCGTTCCTGCAAAAACCCGTCATAACGAAGTAGCGCCTGCTCAATATGAGATTGCACCGATCTATGAAGATTTAAATATTGGCGTTGATCACAATATGATGGCTATGGAAGTTATGCGGCAGATCGCAGACAGAATGGGTCTTGTGTGTCTTCTTCACGAGAAGCCGTTTGCGGGTGTGAATGGTTCAGGAAAGCATAACAATTGGTCTGTTGTGGGTCCGGATGGAAAGAATTGGTTGTATCCCGGAAAAACTCCGCACGAAAATGCTAAGTTTTTAACTACGTTATGCGCGATTATTAAAGCAGTGGATACCTACGCGGATTTATTGCGCGTGACGGTAGCGACCGCTGGTAATGATCATCGGTTAGGGGCGAATGAAGCTCCGCCGGCGATTGTTTCTATCTTTTTAGGCGAACAGCTTTATGATATTGTCGAACAGATTGAAAAGGGTGGAGCCAAGAGCTCCAAAGAAGGCGGTAATATCCATGTCGGTGTTGATTCCCTGCCCGTTCTGGACAGAGATACGACCGACCGCAACCGCACATCTCCGTTTGCCTTCACCGGAGCTAAGTTTGAGTTTCGTGCCGTTGGTTCCAATCAAAATCCGTCTGCAGCAAATATGGTTTTGAACACAATTGTGGCCGAAGCCCTTAGTGACATTTGCGATGAGCTTGAAGCAGCCAAGAAATCCGGCAAAGATTTTAATACCTCTTTGCAAAAGGTTCTTCAAGACATCGTCAAGAAGCATAAACGCGTGCTCTTTAATGGCGATGGTTATACAGCCGAGTGGCACAAAGAAGCCAAGAAGCGCGGCCTTCCGAATTTGAAAACAACACCGGAAGCCTTGGAAGTCTTGAAAGACAAAAAGAATATCAATGTGCTGGTCAAGCATGGTGTTTTATCAGCCAAGGAAGTTGCATCTCGTTATGAGATCAATCGGCATGCCTATGACACCGTGATTGCCATCGAAGGCAATTGCGCGCTCACTATGGCCCGCACACAATTGATTCCCGCGGCGTTTGAATATCAGGCCCAATTGACGGTCACAGCCAAATCAGTGACCCAAAAGAAACTGTTAACGACGGTTTCTGGGTTGATTGATAAGGCGCTCAATGCGTCCGATACTCTTGAGGCGGCAGTGGACAAGCATAATTCCGCTAAGACAAACGAAGCTATGATCAAATTACGTGAAGTCATTGATGCGTTAGAAGGTTATGTGCCTGATAATATTTGGCCGTTGCCTTCTTATGCCGAAATGCTGTTAATGAACGCATAATAGTCGTAAGGGCCTGAGTAGAAGGGCGGATGATTTATCCGCCCTTTTGCTTTTTCGATATAATGGGAGAAAGTAGATGGTCTTAATCATCAAACATATAGATATTGAAGGACCGGGCACGTTCGGAGATTATTTGATTCAAAAAGGCGAGTCCTATCGCATTATTGAACTCGGGGCCGGACAGAAGCTGCCGCACACCCTTGAAGGAATCCAGGCCGTTGTTGTTCTGGGTGGGCCTATGAATGTTTATGAGGAAGATAAATATCCGTTTTTAAAAGATGAGAATATTTTTATTCAGCACGTTTTAGAGAAACAAATTCCTTTCTTTGGGATTTGTTTGGGGTCGCAGCTGCTGGCCAAGGCGGCCGGTGCCAAGGTTGTACGTTCTCCGGTTAAAGAAATCGGCTGGTATAAAGTGGCGCTGACGTCAGAAGGACAGAAGGATCCTTTGTTTAGCCGGTTTAATCAAAATGAAGATATTTATCATTGGCATGGTGATATGTTTGAAATTCCTTCCAACGGCGTATTATTGGCTTCTGGTGATGGGTGTCCTCACCAGGCGTTTCGCGTCGGCAAGAATGCCTACGGGTTTCAGTTTCATATGGAAGTGACGGACAAAAGCATCAAAGAATGGTGCGACGAGTACAGCGCAACAGACCTTCCGGGACGCAAAGAACATTGCGCTGCGATGCTTGATGGGTATAAGCACCGAGAAATGCAGTTTAAAAAGCAGGCATATAATTTGTATGACAATTTTTTGTCGATCGTAAAGGCGACATAGTTTGGCTGGTCAACATATGATTCGAGTAGCGCTTGCACAAATTAATACAACGGTCGGAGATTTTACCGGCAATCAAAATAAAATTGAATCCGCCCTCGAGCAATCCAAAGCGCTTGGAGTGGACGTTGTTGTTTTTCCCGAGCTGGCCATTTGCGGTTATCCGCCGGAAGATTTGCTTCATAAAAATCATTTTGTTGAGAAGAATTTAAAAGTCTTGGATGAAATTGCGATTAAAACGCAAGGTATTCATGCGGTAATCGGTTTTGTGCAAGCCAAAGACAGCCATATTTATAATGCGGCTGCAATTGTAGGCAACGGAAGGATTTATGGCGTCTATCAAAAACAAGAGCTTCCGAATTATGGTGTTTTTGACGAGAAACGATATTTTGAACCTGGACATAGCAATGGTTTATTTTCTTTAAATGGGGTGCTCATTGGTATCAATATTTGTGAGGACATCTGGGTGGATAATGCAGGTTATCTGCAGCAGGCAAAATCAGGTGCGTCCTTATTGATCAATATTTCATCATCTCCATACGAGATCGGAAAGCCTGTGGTTCGACGAGACTTAATTGTCCGAAGAGCAAAAGATACCGACACATTTGTTTGTTATGCGAATCTTGTGGGAGGTCAGGATGAATTGGTCTTTGACGGCGGAAGTTTTATTGTTGATCCTGCAGGGAAGGTTGTTGCTCAAGCGAAGCGATTTAATGAGGATTTAGTCGTTGCTGATTTGCCGGTTGAAGCCCGGAATCCTTCAGGGGCCCTTTCTGTTATTTCTCTGGGCGATAGTAAGACAGTAAGTAAATGTGAGATAGAAGGTAAAAATTCTGAAGTGTTTTTCATAGAGGAGGATGAAGAGGTTTATTCAGCGCTCGTCCTTGGAACCAGAGATTACATCAAGAAAAATGGTTTTAAGAAAGCGGTCATTGGTTTAAGTGGAGGCATTGATTCTGCTTTGGTTGCCGCCATCGCTTGCGACGCCATTGGCGCTGGAAACGTTATTGGAATTTCCATGCCCACAAAATTTAATTCCAAAGGGACAAGGGCCGATGCCAGAAAGCTGGCTGAAAATTTACACATGGAATTCCATGAGATTCCTATTAAAAAATTAATGACGGCCTACGAGGCTACCTTAGATCCTTGGTTTTATGGCAGGCCGCCGGACATTGCAGAGGAAAATCTTCAGGCAAGGATCAGAGGGAATATCATTATGGCGTTTTCTAATAAGTTCGGCTGGCTTGTTCTCACGACAGGAAATAAA
>JAEUSC010000243.1 GCA_016789035.1 Candidatus Omnitrophota bacterium | reverse complement strand
CGTATAGGCCAAATTGATCAAATGCTGGAAGCTATCCGTTACGCCGAGCGCTCCAATATGGCCTCGACCGAGTTTTTTAATTTTTATGCGGCGCTCGGGATCTCGGGTGAATCCGAACATAAGAATGCAGAGTATTTTTTAAATCAAGTTGGAAATCCCAAGAGCGACTTTTATTCCGCCAGGGATCTTTCGGTGAGGGTGTTTTAAGAAAGATGATAGATCCAATTTGACGGCAACGGCGGCCTGATTATCGATGCTTTTTTTGCCTGCGTCGTCGGGTGATGCGTATTTTGATCGGGACGAAAGACAATAACGTTTAAGATGTTATTGTCTTTTTTGTTTTGCGGGAATCGAACTGCCACGCTACGAGTGCCAGAAAAAGGGGGGCGACCACCAGAGAATACCGCGGTAGGATTAAGAAAAACGAATGAAACAGGCCAAAGGCGGCGATCGCCAGAAGTGTCAGCAGAGCGGTTGAATGATCATCGGAAATCTGATGGGTGTCGAAAATTCTCTTTCGCTTTTTCCAAACGCGTATGGCTGACGATCCCATGGCCCAGATGCAAATAAAAGCCATGGCAAATCGAAGCGGGAACCTCAGCCAGGGACTGTTGTAGATATTCTCAAAGAAATCCAGAGTGACCGCATAATATACTTTCGGGGGTGATTCCCAGAACAAAATCTTGGCGCTTTCAACTCCCGAGAGAAAAAGATATTGGAGCGGATTTCTTAAGATTGTCTGTATGCTTTCCCGAATGCAAATTTTATTCCTGACTTCTCTGGGTATTCCTTTCGAGCGCATCTCGTTCATTTTATTAGCGCCGATAAGATCCGATTCTCCATACCCCCAGTATTCACAGCGGTCCTTGTACAGTCGGGCGCACACATCAGCCCCCGTCATGTAGGCTAATACGCTCTTGAGGCGGTCGCCAGAAAGCGGAGCCATCCGACGCAGGGTGTTTCCGTAGAGGGCTTCCGGTCCGCGGTCTGTTAAGGCATAAATGCCATTGCAGTGCAGGTTGACCATTTTATAGGCGATGATCGGTCCTTCGAAGGTGCATATAACCGCTGCAATAAAGATCAAGCTGTTAAGCACTGTCTTCTGAAGACGCTCTTTGTATGCTAGGTAACTTTTCCAAATAAACGGAAGTAAAAGGGTGGGAATAATGAGTTCAAAAGCGGCTTTGGTAAAAGTGATCAAAAGTGCCGGAAGGACAAAAGAGAATGCATTAATAATGTTCCTTTGTAGTGATGCGGTTTGAAATTGCGACCACGCATGCGAAAGCGCCAGTATAAGCCACAATACGATGGGATAAGTGATGATTTCAGAAAAAAGAATGAGCCCCGAACTTGTTAATGCAGGAGATAGCCCCATATAAAGTAAGATCAGGGCACATGTTACATCGGATATCTGCAGTTTTTTTAGCAGTTTGTACATTAAAATTTGCGTGACGGTAAGAATGGCCACCTGCAGCATAATCTGGACATCGAGATGGTTTGTATGCAGCCATTGCGCAATGGACATTGAACATGCAATCAGCAGAGAGTAAGCCGGTTCGCGGCTGGGACCGGTTAAGAAGTACTCTTTCCATTCGCCACGCAGAAACATTCCGGCGAGGTTTTCATAACCGATCGAATCATGGAAAATAATGATTTGAGATGTCCAAGCCTGGTAGCTTAGGAAAAAAAGATTCAAAAGTATCACCAACGCAGCCAGGCCTGGAAGCCTCCGATAAGTTTTAGAATCTGATACCGAAAAATTCATGATGTCATGGTAAAGAGGCGGCAAATCTTGTGCAAGGTTTTTAGCGGAAATTTCTTTGGATACTATGTGAAACTGTTTTTATAGGGAGGCCGGCCTTTGTTGAAAAATCCAGGATAAACTCTTGTGTCTTTTTCCTTTCTGTCTTAGAGTTTAACTGTTTGTGGACTGATGGTCGCATGAATGAATTTTTAATTATGCCGATATCGCTAAATTTTATTAATTGTATTCTCATTTTCCTGTATTTGCTGGTTGCTGTCCCTTTGTGGAAAGGATATCTGTATCCGAAACCGGAGATTCCCAAAGGATTTTTAAGGCAGCAAGTAGCGTCATTGCGTCAAAAGACTCTTGAGAAGGCTAAAATCCGCAGGATGAATCTTTTAATGCCTGCAGATTATAAGGAATTGTTGGCTTTTAATGGTTCCCCCGTCGGCCGTGATCCTGACGCTTTGATGAGTTACCAACTTTACTATCAGGATCTATCGGATGTCTTGCCGCCGCCGCTTTCTGCCGATGCGTATGCCATGCTTGCTTTTTGTTATTTCCATCAGCATA
>JAEUSC010000167.1 GCA_016789035.1 Candidatus Omnitrophota bacterium | reverse complement strand
TGCTGATGTATACCGGCCAGCTTATGCAATTTTTGAGCGTAATGATTTTCAAGCTTTTCGGGAAAAGACGCGCATCCGGCCGAAAGAACAGAAACCGCAACGGTCAAATTCTTTATAACCGCAGTAACACGCTTAATGCTTGGGCGTCTCATAAAACCGGGACTGTGGAACTTACACTGGGACGTTTTGAAAAATCATTCATCCAGGACATCAAATCGGTATACGCCTTGGCATCGATCAAATGTCCCATTCGAAGCTGCGTGTATCCCACTCCAGCGATCACAGCAATAGGTGCCAGCGATAATGCAGCCAGGTGCTTGATATTAGAATTAATGTAACTCAACGTCTGTTTGATGGTCACTTCCTGGGCGGCAACGAATCCTGCATTCACATCATTAGGGTGGTTAAGTTTTTCACGATAAGCGGCCAGCGAAGCATCCGTCAATCCATCCCCAATCGCCTCCCATTGCAAGACCGCCAGCCGTTCTTTGGAAGAGCGGGGAATCAAAATAGGAGAATCATTTAGACCATCAAGATATTGGCAAATCACCGGGCTGTCAAAAATCGCTTGTCCATCATCCAGAAGAAGCGCCGGAATTTTACCCAAGGGATTGGCATCCCATAGGACTTTGGATTTATTCGTCAAATCTTCATCAATCAACTGAAGATCAATTTTCTTTTCCAAAGCAAGAATACGTACCTTGCGTGCATACGGAGACCGTTTGGTATAAAGTAATTTCATTTAAAACCTCCATCCTTAATTATCCCGCATTCTGCATCCAATCTTTCCCGTTTAAGACTCTGGCAACCAACATGCTAGAAACATTATCCCCCACAACATTCACCATGGTCGCCGGAGGATCCACAATCGTCCCAATCATGGTGATAATGGGCATAGCCTCTAAAGGAAATCCAAACATCGAAATGATGAGCAATTCCCCCAGCATTCCCCCGGAAGGAATTCCGCTAATTACAGTTCCGCATAAAAGGGCAACACCGACCACAGAAACCAATGTGGTCAAACCATCAAATGGAAGCCCAAAAATTCCAAAAAGGACGGCCATTTTTAAAACAGCCGCCAAACAGGATCCGTCGCTATGCATGGAGGCGCCAACAGCAATCACCACTTCACGGACGTCCTCCGGAACTCCCATTTTTTTTGCAGTTTCAAGGCTGACGGGCAATGTCGCCAGCCCGCTTCCTGTTCCCCACGCCGTCAAAGAGACCGGCAGAATATTGGCCCAAAAAATTCGCAACCCTTTACGACCGGCCGCCATCCAAGCATACAACGAAAAGAAAATCACAAAATAGGCAATCGCCAAAGGATAATAAAGCACAACCGACCGGGCATACGAACCCAAAAGCTCCGATCCAAAAGTTCCCACGAGATAAGCGAAATATGAACCCAGACCCACGGGGGCATACACCATGACATAGCCGATCGCCTTGGTCATAACCTCATTACCACTCAATAAAAATTGTACAAATGGCCTTCCCTTTGGTCCAGCGGCCAATGCCGACAATCCAATCAAAAGCGAAAACACAATCAAAGCCAGCATGTTTTTCTTGGAAAAGATGTCGCCAAAATCCGACACCGTGAAGGCCCTGACAATCTGGGCTGGAATATCAACTTTTTCAGGCGCGACAGACGTCTGCATGGCAATTTTTACACCTGATGCCGGAGGATATAGCTTTACCCCGATGATCATGACTACACACGCAATCACCCCTGTAACTACAAAAATCACAGCCATAGAAGCCATAATCTTGCCCAGCCTACGCATGTCCGACATACCGGCTACTGCTGAGGAAATGGAAAAGAACACCAACGGGACAACAACAGTAAATAGAAGATTTAGAAAGATATCACCGAACGGCTTAAACAGGACCGCTCTTTCTTTGAGGAGCAGGCCGGCGACAGCACCGAAAATGACCGCACATAACAAGAGAATCGAGGAACCGTAATTTTTCAAAAAAGAAGTTCTGACAGGATTAATGGCCGGTATGCTCATCGCCCCACACTTCTTTTAAGTATTCATCCCGTCCGGACCCTGCCCGGTACATTTGATACTGCATTGGCCTTAACCGGCAGTAGCCTTGATGATAATTTTCAGCCGGATAAAATTCACTGGCTTGTGTAATTTCGCTTACAATGGGAGCCTCAAAACGACCCTCTTCTTCCAATTGATTTCGGGATTCCTCAGCCAAACGTCTTTGTTCATCTGAATGATAAAAAATCCCGGTCCGGTATTGCGTGCCTTCATCCACAAACTGGCGGTTTTCCGTGGTGGGGTCAATATTACGCCAAAAAATTTCAAGCAATTGCTGGTAAGAAATTTTGGAAGGATCAAAAACAATCTGGACAGCTTCTGTATGGCCGGTGCGCCCCGTGCAGACTTGTTCATAAGTCGGGTTCTTCAGATGGCCACCGATATATCCGGAGGTCACGGACTCAACGCCAGTTAAATCCTTAAACGGCGGTTCCATACACCAAAAACATCCCCCGGCAAACGTGGCTTTTTGCAGTACTTCCTTATCCATTTCCCCCACCCTTCGGGTTTTAACGGTCTTCAAAAAATTCTCAGCTTAATTTCTTCAAGTCCCGTTTGACTCTTTAACTCAGGCTGCCTGCTTAACAGCTGGCAAAGTTTCTGCAATTCCTTAGTATGATCGTAACCGTTTTTCAAACCCACAATATATTCTTCCTTGGCGAGTCTTAAAGTAAATGCTAAATCCTTATAGGTCTTTGTTAAAAATAGAAACATCAAAGACTTCTCAGGGGTCAACTCTAAGGCGTGTTTGAATTCCTGTGCAGCCTGTTCATAGTTCCCTTCATTATAATAAATCGCGCCCATATTAAAATAGGTCCAAAAAAAATACTGATTTCCCTTAAGCGCCCTCTGGTAATAATTCAGGGCTTGGCGGGTGTTACCCAGATAATAATATCCATACGCAGCTATAGAACACGGCGCAGGCTCCTCGGGATCGTTGGCTGTAAAATGACATGTATTCTTATAATAAACTAATATTTTCTTCAACTGCTCACGGTCCATTTCTGACGGTTTTTTTGTAAACATTCTTAAGTCCTCAATATCAGGCATGTAGTAGTTGAGTGTTTTAAGTTTAAGGACGTGACGATTAACCGCAAGATAGAAAAACAAAAGAGAAATGACCAAGAACAAGACAATTCTGGTAAAAAGAAAATCCCTGACGATTAAGGCGATTTTTTGTGCCGAAAGGCCATCCATAACACAACCCCCAATATGACTACATAAAGCATAACAAAAAAGTACGCTAAAACATACCGCCACTGTTGTGCAAAATACCAGTCAATGACGTGCGTACCCGATGGGACCCAGATCCCCTTGGCCAAAACATTTGTTCT
>JAEUSC010000155.1 GCA_016789035.1 Candidatus Omnitrophota bacterium | reverse complement strand
TCTCAGTGTGACTTGGGCTTCTGAAAGCTCTTCCCTGGGCTTAAACTGATCGTTCTTCGCTGCCACCACCGAACTGATTTGGGCGCGGATCTTTAATGTGGTGTCTCCATCTGGATGGATTGTCGGAGTTATAAAAAGTTTTAAACCGAATCTTGGCAAATCCACTTCTTGTGGCTTTCGCGAGAGCTGAGAGTCGGGATCATCAGAGGCTCGCGGACCGACGAGAACTCTCGCCTCCTTATTGTTCGTTGTTGCAATATCACGCTCCGACAAAATATCAACTTTTCCCACGGTGTCTAACGCCTCAATCAAAATAGAATAATCATCGTTGGCGATTATTCCAATTCCCAATTTTCTTTTTTTTGTGCTCTGGGAAGCATCCGGCTGCTGAATTTTCATATCCAGACTTTGATATTCCGATACGATTGCTTCCCAGTCAATTCCCATATGATGCTCATCATTCAATTCTATCTGAATAATCTTTGTGTCAATATGAACCTTTCGATCCCTATGATCAAGCTCATCTACAATTTTATGGATTTCTTCTATCTTAGCGGACGTATCTGTCACAATGATTTTATTGGAAGCTTCGTCCGTCCTAATTCGGCCAATATTTTTGGTTAGCATGGGCTTGATCTTTTCGCTCAATTGAGCCGCTTTGGCAAACGTCAGGGCAAAAACCATTTTAAACCGCGGAATGTCTATTTCCTTATAGGATTTCAATAACTCTTGAATATTAGCGGGTGTGTCCAGCAAAGCAACCGCATCGGGATTGTGCAAGGCATAAATCTTTCCTTGCGGTGACTTTACACTCTGAAGATAAGTGACCATTTCTTCAGAATCAATGTAGGACACCGGCTGAATCTGTGTTTGAATGTCTGGCGCAAATTTTTGACCCCGGAGTTTCTCAAATTCTTCAGGAGTCGTGACCGAAATACTATCATCGGCTGCGTAATAGGCCAAAGAACTCATGGCCAATACAATTTTCAATGCATCAAGGGCCGGCACATTTTTCATGTGAACAGCGACCTTGCCAGTTACCGCTGGACTGACATCTACCTTCCTGTCCATGCTTTGCGCAATGGTATCGATGACATCGAGAAGATCCCTCTGATCAGAATCAATATTCTTAATAATGCTTTCGGATGCTTTCGAATCAATTGGCAGGGATTCAGCAGAAGCATCGGTCGCTGACAATGAATGGCTATACCCAACAAAAGTGCCCATCGCGAAAGCTAAAACGAACATTCTTGTTATAAGCATGATTGGGGCTGCTTTGTTCACTGTTTTTCCTTGAAAATATACCGATCCACGCAGGGAGTATCCATGAATTCATTTTTATTGTCAAGCCGATTCTCTGAGGCCATTTTTCGGCTAAACACGGGTCAATTTTGTAATAAAAAAACCCTCCATGCTCGAGGTGGGTAATACGCGAAAGCATTGCTGGACGCGGGAATCATACATGCGCTTCTCCCATTCCAATAAAGAAGGATAATTCATAATTCCGGGCAGCTCAACTGGCTGAACTTCTATCTGACCGGGCAGTTTTCGAAGCACCCAGTCAATCACAGATTCATTCTCCTCGGGTGCAAATGTACAGGTGGAATAGACAAGAGTTCC
>JAEUSC010000148.1 GCA_016789035.1 Candidatus Omnitrophota bacterium | reverse complement strand
ACAGTCCTGTTTTTTACAACCATCCGGATGGTGGGTTTCAAGCGGAACCAAAAGATGTTTATAAAACCCTAAAGGCGTATGTAGAATTGAAGAATATCAACCCACAGGAGGCGCTAGAGCGCTTAACATACAATGCCAAAGACTTCTTCAAAATCGGATAAAAGTATTTCACCAGAACAGTTTTTGCTTAAGAAAAATGTAACAACAAGAATTGTGATTGCTGTTTGTTTTTTTCTTCTTGTGTTATCAGTGGCCATTTTTCTTAACAAGAAATCGAGCTCCATCATAACGACATTGCCGTCGGGCCCCATGGCGTATTTCCGGATGGACCGTCCGGCGGAACATCTGCGTAGCTTTCGTCAGTCGAGTTTCTGGCAGGGCCTCTCGAAAATTGACTGGGCAAGATATTTAAAGGCCCAGGGAGCTTCCGCTAAAACAATTCAGGATTATCAAAGCTTTACCGAGAGCCTTAATGAAGTTATTAACTCGCCCTTATTTCAGCAATTTTTTTCGAAAGAAGCGGCCATTGCCATTTATCCACCGCAACCGGGTTTCTCCAATGCAGAATGGCCATCTGCATTTTCTGGGCTGGTTATGGTTGTCCGCCCCGAAATGAACGCGCGAGTTTTTGAGTCTTTGGGAAAGATTTTGAGCCAGCACAATCAAGAAGTTGCTTCTTCAGAAAAAAGTTATCATCAGGTGGCGATCACATCGGTTGCTCTTAAGAAATCTGCTGTAACTTTGTTTTACATCCATTTGAACGATCTCTTAGTTATGGCGGCGGATGAGCGAGTATTGCATCGCGTTATTGATGCGTTTAAATCACAGAAGGACTTACTCTCGCAGGACAAGAAATTTTTGTCAGCTTCCCAGGGTTTTTATAACCATTCCAGCGGTGAACAGTTTGTTAACACGTCAGCAATTGTAGAGGCGGGGAAGGTCTTTTGGAAAGAGTCTTTCTGGGGGAATATCACACAACAAGAACAAAAGAATACGGACAAATACTTATCGGTATTAGAAGGTCTTGAGTCGGTGGGAGGGTCCTTTATTTTTGCTCAAGATCACCGATATCAGTGGACTGTAAGATTCGACCCGGTCAAAGAGAGTTTTTTTAAACGCCCGAGTATCGATCGCTGCGTGACGATCAACCGTTCCCCGGTGAATCTTATTCCCAAAGAGGCGGTCATTTATCAATGGAGCAGTTGTATCGACTTCTCCCGGATCTATCAGCAGATGCAGCAAAGAATGGGTCGTTTATCAGGATCACCGGCCAAACTGCCACCTACGTTGGAGTTTTTACAATCGACGTGGGGGTTAAGTCTTGAAAAAGATATTCTTCCCCTTTTGGGGGGCGAGATGGGGTGGTTTGTTAATGGAGTTCAAATCGATGGGGTATTCCCCGTTCCCAAGGCGGGATTTGTTTTTAAGATTAACGATCAGGCTGCCGCTGAGGGAATAATGCATAAGATTTCCACTACTCCAATTACGCGTGTCCAGAAAGAAGAGTATCACGGTGTTACCATCAATTTTATTGCGGTTCCGCTGATTGACACCTTCAAACCGAGCTATGCGTTTATTAATGGAAATTTATTCATTGCATCAACGAATGAAATGATCAGGAATGTGATTGATGTAAAACAAAGCCCTCAACTGGGACTGTCCGCCCAGGAAGCTTTTAGGCATGGGCTTGAAGGCCGTCTTGAAACGGGTCATTCGATTTTATTTATGAATATCCGAGAGATTTCAAAGCAGGGATTGCAACTCATTGAATGGGGTGAAAAGAAATATAATCAAAGACTTAAGCAGGCCACAAATAGCGAAGGCAATGTAATGCAAACGCTGCAGGCCGAGGAAGCTCAGATCAAAGCTGATTCCCAGAGGCACGAATATGCGCAGGTAAGACTTAATAATTTGAATAATGAAATTAAATCTCTTGAAGCACAGGTCCAGGCATCTGCGGTTGTCATGGAGTCGGAAAATACATTATCTCAAGAAGGTCGACTGAAAAAAACAACTGGAAAGGATGAAACCGATCCTGCAAAGGTCTTGGCGGTCAAAAGGTCCCAGGCTTCAGCGTTGCAGTTGGAGGTCAAGGGGTTCGAAAGAGACTTAGAGTCAGCCACGTCTCGTCAGTCGCAATTGAAGCAAACCGAAACAACGATTCTCCAACTTAAGGAGGAGGCGGAAAAGTATCATTATCAGGTGCACGAGGTGATCATTCCGTTTTTAAATGCACTGGGATCTGTCGTTGCCCAAAAAACAACAACCCGTTTTGAGCACGGGGTTGTTGATTCAGAAATGATTGTAACGCTGCAATAAAGGGACCATTGTGTCGAGATATCAAAAAGGATTAAGGGTTTTAACGAGTATCAATGGCCAGGAAGGAAAGTCGATCTTAAAGACTCTTGAGGCGATCTCACCGGACATGGCCAAGTTTGTCGTTGAATTCCCTTACGGCGATATTTACTCCCGTCCAGGATTGGATATCAAGACCCGAGAATTGATCACCATTGCGTCTTTGGTGACGATGGGTTTTGCTCAGAAAGAATTGAAGGCCCATGTTCGTAATGCTCTGAATGCAGGATGCACCAAGGATCAGATTAAAGAGACAATTATTCAAATGTGCGTTTATGCAGGATTTCCTGCGGCCCTAAACGGACTCATGATTGCCCAAGAAATCTTTGAGCAGAAAGAAGATTCCCGGTCTGCCAAAAGGAAACGGCGCCGGTAATTTTTCGTTTAATCCATATGGTTCTATCGCCCTCATGAAAAATCAACAGCTCGCCGATTTATTGATGCGTTTCGGACAACTTCTGGAAATCTCCGATGAAAATCCTTTCAAGGTCAGGGCGTATTACAAGGCCGCTGAAAACATTTCTTCTTTGGGTGAAGATGTCGAGTTGATTTGGAAAGGCGATCGATTAGCCGAGATTCCTGGAATAGGAAAAGCCTTGGAGGAAAAAATTATTGAATATTTACAGACAGGACGAGTGCAGGCTTATGAACGTTTGACACAAGAGATTCCGGAATCTGTGCTGGATGTTATGGAGGTTCCGTCCGTTGGTCCGAAAAAGGCCAAATTGTTTTTTAAAGAGCTAGGGGTCAAATCGGTAGATGATTTAAAGCAGGCGGCAGAGCAAGGCAGGTTATTGACTCTTTCTGGTTTGAAGCAAAAGACCGTGGACAATATTCTCAGCGGTATAGCTATCCTAACGGAAGGTCAAAAGCGCATGAATATAGCCACCGCCATGGAAATCGCCGGTGCGTTTATTGGACAGTTAAAGAAACTCAAAGAGGTCCGTCGTATTGATGCGGCAGGAAGTTTACGACGGTGCAAAGAGACAATTGGGGATATTGATTTGTTGGTGGATGCTTCTGATCCTCAGAAGGTGATGGATGTGTTTGTGTCTCTTCCGGAGGTTAAGAAAATTCAAGCGCATGGAGAGACCAAATCTTCGGTGCGGACCTACGAAAATGTTCAAGTGGATCTGCGTGTTATTCCGGGGCATGTTTATGGGGCGGCCTTGCTTCATTTGACGGGTTCGCAGGCGTTTAATGTGCGCTTACGGCAGTTGGCAATCAAGAAGGAAATGAAGGTATCCGAATACGGAATTTTCCAGATCCAAGGTGACAAAGAAAAGCTTCTGCCCTCGGAAACGGAAGAGAAATGTTTTGAGGCTTTGGGTTTGTGTTTTGTTCCACCTGAGTTACGAGAAGAAATCGGTGAAGAGGAGCTTTGGTCTGGAGAAAAACTGCCTAAACTTGTTGGTCTTTCGGATCTGAAGGGGGATCTGCATACACATTCGACCTATTCCGATGGTCGTCATTCCGTTGAGCAAATGGCGCAGGCCGCTCAGGCTTTAGGGTATGAGTATTTGGCGTTGAGTGATCATTCGGCAAAGCTCAAAGTGGCGCGCGGGGTTTCCCAGGAAGATCTTTTGCGGAAGATAAAAGAAATCGAAATGATTAATAAGAAGCTCAAAGGCTTTCGGGTTCTTTGCGGTTCAGAAGTAGAAATAGACAGTGATGGCAATTTGGATTACAATGACAACGTTTTGTCGCAACTGGATTTTGTGATCGCTTCCGTTCACAGCGGGTTTGAGCAATCCAAAGACCAATTAACCAGGCGCCTCGTTGCGGCCTGCCGAAACAAGTATGTACATGCCATTGGTCATCCGTTTGGCCGTCACATTGGAAAACGCAATGCGTATGAGATTGATTTCAATGAATTGTGTAAGGTTGCCGCTGATACCGGCACGTGGCTGGAAATCAATTCATGTCCGATAAGGCTCGATTTAGATTCTGCAAATGCCTATTTTGCTCGTCGTATGGGAGTAAGGTTTCTAATTAATACGGATGCTCATTCCGTCGAGCAGTTGTCATTTATGAAGTTTGGTATTGGTGTTGGCCGACGGGCCTGGTTAACGAAAAAGGACATCATCAATACGCTGTCTTTGCAGGATCTCTACAAAGAACTCGGAAAATAATTGCGGTTTCTGTCAGAATGTCATTCCTTCAGTTTAATAATTAATGCA